>DASCOC010000296.1:0-2020 GCA_036011805.1 Rhodospirillales bacterium | reverse complement strand
CTGGAAATGGTCTCGGACAGGTGCTGGCGGACCATGGTTTCGACCTGGTTGACCATACTGCCCATGATCTCGCCGAAATGGGCGACTTCCCGTTCGTTCAGGGTGTCCGGCGACTGCATGAACATGTCGGTAACTTCGCGGAGCAGTTTCTGGCGACCATCTTCGGAATTTTCCTTTGTCAGACGGGCGAGATCCTCCAGATGCGATAATTTGTCAGCCACGATAATTCATTTCCGTAGATCGCGATCGATTATGAAAACGGCCGGATAGAGCCTACGATAGTATTTTAAATTGAAACCTTAATCTACCGGTCGGATGGAATATGCATACGCGCCCAATCAATCCTGAACCGCTGGGGCGCTGGTTGGGAGGGAAAAAAATCGGCCGTCCCGGTTGCAGCGTGGGGTAATCAGGTTTAAAGACGACCGGGGTTTGACTGAACTTGGGACGCGCTAAAATAATTTATAATTTAAGAGACGGGAATTTCATGCGAAAGAACCAGTTGCCTCTATTGAAGCGTTAATCTCCGGACATTGGATTTTGCTCTATGATTGGGCGTCCTTTCGGGGGCGTCTTTTATTTTGAGCCTCGGGTTTTTGAGTGTTGTAGGATTAAGGCCATGACCGCAAAAATTTTCATCGACGGCGAAGCCGGCACCACGGGTTTACAGATCCGGGCGCGCCTGGCTGCGCGCGATGATGTCGAGGTCATCAGCCTGGGCGACGAGCTGCGCAAGGATGCAGGGGCCAGGGCCGACATGCTCAACAGCGCCGACCTGGTCATCCTGTGTCTGCCCGACGATGCCGCCAGGGACGCCGTCGCCATGATCGAAAACCCCGACGTCAAGGTCATCGACGCCTCGACCGCCAACCGGGTCAATCCCGATTGGGCTTATGGCTTTCCGGAACTGGGCGCCGATCAGGGCGCTGTCATTGCCGCCGCCAAACGGGTCACCAATCCCGGGTGTTATGCGCTGTCGTCGGTGGCGATGATCCATCCCCTGGTGACGGCGGGGGTTTTGCCCGCCGATCATCCGGTGACCATCAACGCGGTTTCCGGTTATACCGGCGGTGGCCGCAAGATGATTGAAAGCTTCGAAGACGAAAACGCGCCCGATTACACCGAAGAGGCGTTCCGCGTCTATGCGCTGTCGCTTCAACACAAACACGTCCCGGAAATTCAGGTCCACGGCGGCCTTGGTCATCGGCCCTTGTTGATGCCCAGCGTCGGCCGGTTCAGCCAGGGCATGATCGTGCAGCTGCCGTTGGCGTTGTGGTCGCTGCCGGGCACACCCACGGCCAACGATCTGCACGACGCCCTTGCCGCCCATTATCAGGGCCAGCGGTTCGTCAAGGTCGCGGCGTTGGAGGAGGCGTCAACAATGACCGGCCTCCAGCCCGAGGCCCTGAACGGCACCAATGAAATCCACCTTTATGTGTTCGCCAACGAAGGAGAAGGCCAAGCGGTGGTCATGGCGCTGCTCGATAACCTGGGCAAAGGCGCGTCAGGCCAGGCGGTGCAGAACATGAACCTGATGTTGGGGTTGGATTCGGCGGCGGGGCTGGTCTAAGGCCCGTTAGTTTTCTAAAAACCGGGCCTCAGAAAAACGGGGTCGCCTATTTTATAAGGAGTTGGCTATCTGGTTGAACGCATTACTCAGGTCGGTGCCGAGAAGGGTTAATCCGGTGATAATGATGATGGCCACGAGGCCGGCAATCAAACCGTATTCAATGGCTGCTGCGCCGTCTTCTTGTTTCCAGAGTCTCTCAAAAAAATAACGAATCTTGCGGGACATAATTTTATAGCTCCAATATGACTTTCTTCCACCGGTCCTTAGGACCGATATGCTCACCATGAACTGTATTAGGAAAATAAAGGTTGTCCGTGTTACTTACAAGTGATGACCATCTCGATTTTGAAGGAGACAGGAAGGTCAAAAAAATTCTATTCGGCGGCGATGGAATGGCCGTAGGCGGCATCGCTGTAAACGCGGGCGATGTCTTTGAAGGTGTCCTCAATG
>DASCOC010000295.1:0-7941 GCA_036011805.1 Rhodospirillales bacterium | reverse complement strand
CCAACTTCCTGAGCCTGGAGGATTCGGTGCATCTCTATGAACGGGTGATGACCTTGTGGCGGCGATATGAAGTCCTCATGGACATGCCGATCATCCGAACCCGCTATGAAGACCTGGTCGATGATTTCGAAGGCTCCGTCCGGGAGCTTTTGGAATTTCTCGGCCTGGGTTGGGACGATGCCGTCCTCGATTACCGTCGTCATGCAGCGGGGCGGTCTATCAATACGCCCAGCTATACTCAGGTCACACAGAAAATCTATACCCGGTCCCGCTATCGCTGGCGGCGCTATGAAAAATATTTTGTCCCCCTGATCGAACGCCTTGCGCCGTTCATCGAAGAATTCGGCTACGCGGACGAAACATAGATTTTTGTTTAAATCCGGTGGCGATGGCCCTACAACAGCCGCGGAACGCATTAACCCCCCTTTACTTCCCTTGGGTCAAATACGTGAGCAAGCTCGATCAGGCGGTTGCATCCCGCCGCACCTTCGCGATTATTTCGCACCCCGACGCCGGTAAGACGACGCTGACGGAAAAGCTGTTGTTGTTCGGCGGCGCCATTCAGCAGGCCGGCGCGGTCAAGGCCCGCGGCCAACAGCGCCGCGCCCATTCCGATTGGATGAAGGTCGAACGCGAACGCGGCATTTCGGTGACCTCGTCGGTGATGACGTTTGAGCACGACGGGCTGACCTTCAACCAGCTCGACACCCCCGGCCACGAAGATTTCTCGGAAGACACCTACCGCACGCTGACCGCCGTCGATTCGGTGATCATGGTCATCGACGCCGCCAAGGGGATCGAGGCCCAGACCCGCAAATTGTTCGAGGTCTGCCGGCTGCGCGATATGCCGATCATCACCTTCATCAACAAAATGGACCGCGAAGCCCGCGACCCGTTCGATTTGCTGGACGAGATCGAACAGACGCTGGCTATCGAGGTGACGCCGGCGAGCTGGCCGATCGGCATGGGCCAAAGTTTCCTCGGCTGTTATGACCTGTTCAAGGACCGCTTAGGCCTGATCGGGCGGTCCAAGGAAGGAATCCCGGAAGAGGGCGAAGCCTTTGAAGGCATCGACGATCCCCGGCTCGACGACGCCCTGCCCGAATTTGAGCTCGGCAAGCTTCGAGAAGAATTGGAAATGGCGAAAGGCCTGTGCCCGGTGTTCGAAGCAGAGGCTTATCTTGCCGGCAACCAGTCGCCGGTTTATTTCGGCAGCGCCATCAACAATTTCGGCGTCCGCGAACTGCTCAAGGGACTCGCCGAAATGGCGCCGCCGCCGCGCCCGCAACCGGCGCTGCAGAAAGGCGTGGCGCGCAGCATCGAACCCGGTGAGGAAACCGTTCGCGGGTTCGTGTTCAAGATTCAAGCCAACATGGACCCCAAGCACCGAGACCGCATCGCTTTCGTGCGTCTGTGTTCCGGCCGCTTCAAGCGCGGCCTGAAAATGTTTCATGCCCGGTCCGGCAAGACCCTCAACGTCCATAATCCGGTGTTGTTCCTGGCCCAGGACCGTGATTTGGCCGAGGAAGCCTGGGCCGGCGACATCATCGGCATTCCCAACCACGGCAACTTGCGCATCGGCGACAGCCTGACCGAAGGCGAAACGCTGAATTTCACCGGCATCCCCAGCTTCGCGCCGGAACTGATGCAAAAGGTCAGGCCCGCCGACCCGATGCGCGCCAAGCATCTGGGCAAGGCGCTGCAGCAGCTCGCCGAAGAGGGCGCCGCCAGCGTTTTCAAACCGGTGCTGGGCGCGGACTGGGTGGTCGGCGCCGTTGGCCAGCTTCAGTTCGAAGTGATGGCGGATAGGATCCGCACCGAATACGACGTGCCGGTGCATTTCGAGGCCACCGAGTTGTATACCGCGCGCTGGATGGAAGCCGACGATGACCAGTCGATCAAAAAATTTATCGACGCCAACCGCGGCGCCATGGCCGAAGACCACGACGGCGTCGGCGTATTCATGGCCCGCAACGCCTGGCACCTGGACACGGCGGAAAAGGACTGGCCCGATATCCGTTTCCTGAAAACCAAGGAAACGGTCCCGCATTAGGCCCGGCTTGAAATCGGGCTCAGAATCTCAGCGCAAAACCGACGGACGCGACCAGAAGAACGGCGAAGGCTACGTTGATGGCGCGGCTGATGCCCGGGTCTTGAGAGAATTTGGTGAGCGCCGCACCGGCAAAGAGCCATGCGGTATTGGTGAAGGAGGTGATCGTCAACAGAATGACCATCTTGAGCGCAGCGTCCAAATGAAGGGTGTCTTCCACCAGGACAAAGCCGGAGAATAGCGCCGCCAGAACCGCGTACGACTTCGGATTGACAAGGGACAGAATCACGCCGCCGATGAAGGATGGCTGGCGATGGTGATGGGTGGGCTCCGTCAGCGGCGGCGCGGTGCCGATGCGATAGGCGAGATAGACGATGTAGGCGGCCCCCAGGGCGGTTACAATCGGCGTCACGCCCGGAATGGCAAGGATGATAACCGACACGCCGGTGGCGATGATGGACATTACGATGATCATGCCGACGGCAATACCCACCATGTAGCCGAGACCACGCCGCGCCCCGAAGGCGGCGCCGATGGCGGCAAGGCTCAGCGTTGCCGGACCGGGGCTGGCGACCAGGGCGAAACCGGCAAGTATGAAGCCGAACAGGCCTTCCATCGAAACGCTCCAAATTCAGGGTGTCATTAATAGTCTCCGCGCCCGGAGCGGGCAACGGTTCCCGGAAACGGCTTT
Source organism: Rhodospirillales bacterium (assembly GCA_036011805.1). Taxonomy (GTDB): domain Bacteria; phylum Pseudomonadota; class Alphaproteobacteria; order Rhodospirillales; family Casp-alpha2; genus Casp-alpha2. Next base: position 5,200 of record DASCOC010000295.1, on the reverse strand, counting down.
GACCGTTACACTCAAGCCATGATCACCATCACGCCCTCCATCGCCTTGCCTAAGTCCGAGATCGAGGAAACTTTTATCCGGTCCCCCGGCCCCGGCGGACAGCACGTCAATAAGACGGAAAGCGCCGTTCAGTTGCGTTTCAATGCGCGCAAAAGCGAAAGTCTCACCAATGCGGTGTATTTGCGATTGAAGACGCTGGCGGGCCGCCGCATGACGCGGGCAGGGGTCATCGTGATCACCGCCAACCGCTTCCGCTCTCAGGAACGAAACCGCGGCGATGCGTTGGACCGATTGGTCGATTTGATCCGCCGCGCCGCCGTGGCGCCGAAACCCCGGCGGGTGACAAAACCGGGGCGCGGGGCCAAACAGAAACGGCTGGATGCCAAACACAAGCGTAGCGACATCAAAAAAAGCCGCGGTAAACCGGGTCCCCAGGATTGAATCAATGATTAAACCGGGGGCCTGCTTCGTCTACATTCTCGGCAGTGAAGGCAAAGGCGGCTTTCGCACCTATGTCGGCTGGACCACCGACCTGGAGCGGCGCTTGGATGCCCACAATGCCGGTACCGGCGCCAAATCGACGCGGGGACGCGCCTGGTCGCTGATCTATGCGGAACGCTACAAGACCCGTGGCCAGGCGATGAGCCGCGAATGGCATCTCAAGCGTGACCGTAAGTTCAGGAAGGCGTTAGCCGCCAATGCGGCTTGGGATTAATACCCGCGAATTGGGTTAGCGGCCTAATCGAAGGTCATTTCGTTGTCCCAGACGTTGTTGGGCATCGGCAGGCCTTCGAAGTCATCATCGGTCAGCGGCTTGTCCGGCGCGATCTCCAATTTTTCCAGGGTCAACATCAGTTGCCGGGTGTGCTGGCCGGAATGCCAGCCGGTGCGCTCCAACACCTCATGCAGGCTGACCTCGCCGTAATAGACGTTACCGTCCTGTTCGAAATCGGTCTCTTGCCCCGCCATGTCCCACCAGGAATTCAGCCGCTCCCGCACCGCGGCGCCGTAATCCAGCAGGTCCTGCTTGGTCGACATTTCGTCGGGCAGGATGCTGAGCAACGATTCATAGGTGTAAGGGGCGTCGAGCTCCACATGATCCAAAAAGACATCGGGGATGTTGAAAACGTGATACGCCAGTTGCCGGTAGGATCGGGGCCGGCCGGGCAGAATGGTGTCCAGGTCCGGTTCCGGAATCTGGCTGGCAAAGCGATGCGCGCCTTTAAGGATGCCGTTGATCCTTGCGATCATGTCTTCCGGCGCCAGCATTTCATGACCGGCCCACTCAAAACCGGCGACGCGGGCGACGTCGCGGAAGACGGCGCCGTTGGCCCAATCGGTGCCGCGGGCGACGATGGGAACCAGCTTGAGGCCGAGCGCCGCCAATTCCTTAAAGCCGTTTTCGTCTTCAAGCACGTTGACGGAATCGAATTCCATGCCGTTGGCGATCAGGAATTCCTTGGTTTTGAGGCAACTGGAACAACCGGGCTGCCAATAAACCTTTAAGGGGGCTTCGCTAATTTCCTGGGCGGTGGAATCATTCATCACGTGCACCTCTGTATGATTAATAACCACCAATGCGGCTTCGGATCAATAACCGCCTTTGCGCCGGGTTTCCGGCAGGCCGGCGATTTTCGTCGCCTGGGTCGAAGGCTGCTTGGGGAACAGGTCATAGAGGTCCCCTGTCGATGCTTTCTCCCCCCATACCGCCGACATCGCCTTGACCATGTTGCGCTCGTTGGGCTGGTTGCCATTGTTGTTGGTGAATTCATCGCGAAGGTAATTAATCAAGTCCCAATGCTTTTCGGTAAGGTCGGCGATGCCGTCGTCGGCGGCGATTTCCGTGGCCAGGTCTTCGGTCCAGTCGCCGGTGTTTACAAGATTGCCGTTTTTGGTGGTTTCAATGTCTGAAATGCTCATTTTTCTCTTTTCTCTTTTGCCTAAGGATCAGTTGGGTTTAGCGTAAGGTCGTGACTCAGATATTTAGGTACGACAAGGGTCAACGTAAACCCCTGTTTGCAAGGAGGGCGGCATGAGCAAAGAATCTTCCAATGGTGCCACATACGGTGCCCCTTATGGCACCGGGGGCATCGGTTTCATGGACGGGGATTTCATGGCCATGTCCGAGATGCGCATTCCGGTAACCGATATGGGGTTTCAGCTTGCCGACATGTGCTATGACGCGGTGCATATCTGGAAAGGCCGTTTTTTTCGCCTCGACGATCATCTGGCGCGCTTTCAAGCCGGGCTCGATCAACGCCGCTACACCACCTTGGACTATGACCTCGATGCCATCGCCGACATCTGCCACGGCTGCGTCGCCCGCCTCGGCGCCGAAGACGCGTTTGTCATGCTGATTGCGACCCGGGGCACGCCGTCCGGTCCGAACAAGGATCTGAGGACGTGCCAAAACCGGCTGATCGCCTGGGCGACGCCCTATCACGCCATCGTATCGGACGACGAAATGAAAAACGGTTGTGACATTGTCATCGCCGATACCATCCGTATTCCGCCCGAAGCCGTCGATCCAACGGTCAAAAACTTCGGCCGTCTGGATTTCGTCGCCGCCCTGTTCGAAGCCTATGACCGCAAGGCGGAGTATGCGGTGTTGCTGGACGCAGACGGCTGCGTCACCGAAGGCCGCGGCTGGAACATCTTCGCGCTTAGGGAAGGGGCGTTGCTGTCGCCGGACAGCGGCGTGCTGGAAGGGATCACACGCAAGACGGTGTTGGAACTTTCCGCCGAACTCAATATCGACGGCCGCCTTGCCCGCATTTCCGCCGATCAACTTCGCGCTTCCGATGAGGTATTTATAACGTCGACGGCGGGCGGCATCATGCCGGTCAAATCCATTGATGAAAAAACCGTCGGCGACGGCGCGCCGGGGCCGGTGACGCAACGATTGACCGAATTGTACTGGAAGCTGCACGGCGATCCTGATTTTACGACACCGGTGAACTATCAGTTGGCGGCGGGCTAAGCCCAGCGGCCTAACCGAGTACCCTTTTGACGGCGTTGATCAGACGGTCCCGGCGACTAATCACCGCGCCGAACCGCGCCGGCCCCTTCCATTAGCTGTTGCAACCCTTCATAAGGCTGCGCGCCGACCAGGCCTTGTCGGCCATCGGGGCCGTCGCAGACAAACGTCGGCACCCCGGTGACGCCATAACTGTGTGATTTGGCCCAGTCGGCGTCGACGGCATCTTTGAAGCGGCGCTCATCCAGCACGGCGCGGGCTTCCTGTTCATCAAGCCCGACCGATTTGACGACATCGATAATCACCTCGACATCGCCGACGTTGCGGCAGTCGACGAAATAGGCTTGGAAAAATTTGTCATGGATGGCATTGCCGCCGTCCTGGGTTTCGGCCCAGGTGCCGATTTCCTGGGCAAGGCGGCTGTTATAGGTATGGCTGCGCTCGGAATAGGGAAGGCCCTCCGTCTCCATCAGGCCTTTCATGCGGGTGTTCTTGGCTTCGATTTCTTCAGGCCCGCAATTGAATAAATCCCTGAGCGTCCGTCCCTCGGCCGGTGTTTCCGGGTGCAACGGGAAATGCACCAGTTGCACGGTGATGTCGTAGTCCTGTTTAAGCTGTTTGACCCGGTTATCGCCCAAATAACACCAAGGGCAGACGTAATCGGAGAAGACTTCTAGGGTAATCGGTTCGGCCATCGGGTTGATCCTTCGTTGCGGGTGATTTTATTCAATTTAGTCGGCTATCCCGGAAATGCAATTTGGAATTTCCCTTACACCGGGCGGGCGGCCCGTTGGCGCGCCGATGCGTACATCATCAACGACACCGCGGTTACCGCCAAGGCGCCCGCGCTCAGGCCCAGGGACCAGTGAATGCCGATAACACTTCCACCGACCCCAACGGAGAGTCCGCTGAACGTCATCATGCCGAGGCTGGACATATTGTACAGTCCGATCACCCGGCCCCGGGATTGGGCCGGTGCATTCAACTGGACCAGGGTTTGCGCCATCGAACTATAGGCAAGGTTCACGAATCCGGCGATGAATAGGAGGGCCACGGAAAGCGGATAGCTTGTCGATGCGGAAAAACTGGCGATGGCGCAACACCAGATCAGCACCAGCAGGAACGCCGTTTTCGGTTTCGCCTCCAACAGGTTCCCGCTTTCGAGGACAAACCCGGCGATCACCGCGCCGGCGGCGTTGGCGGCAAGAAGAACGCTGTAATAGAAGCCGGACTGCCCAAAGCCGAGATCGCGGGTGAATTCCGGCATCTGCGCTTGGTGGGCGTTGCCGATAAACAACGAGGCGGCGCCGACCAGCAGGATCATGGAGAAGATCGTCGGATTATTGGCGACGCCGCGAACGGTTGGCATGATATCGGCAAAACCGCGCAAGGACCGCGCAGAACGCCCGTCTTCTTTATCTTCACCGGTTTGCCGCCCGAAAGGCGCTTTCCACAGCCACAGCGTCAGCGGCAGATAGATCAGCACATTGATCAGCAGACCCAAGGCGGGTCCGGCCAGCAACATCAAGCCGCCGCCGATCGCCGGTCCCAACAAAATGCCGAGTTTGCGCGACGTCGCGAACAACCGCACCCCGCTTTGCAGTTGCGCCGTGCCGACGATATCGTGGATTAGCATTTGCCCCGCCGGTCCCCAAAACATGCCGGCGAGACCATGGACGATTAACAACGCCGCCGCATGCCACATCTCCAGGGTGTCGGTGAAAATCAGATAACTCCAACCGGCGGTCACGGCCATGAACAACACCATTCCCAACTGAACGATGCGGCGGGGATCGTAACGGTCGGCGAGCGCGCCGGAAAAAAACGAAAACAAAAGGAAGGGCAGCCAGTGAGAAATCACCGCGAACCCCCCCAGCGCCGGGGAATGAAATTTATGGAAAATCACCCAGTAACTGATTACGTGTTCGATGTTGTCGGCCATCATCGCCATGGCGCTGCCGAGCAAATACATTCTCGCGCCGGGATGGCGCAACGCCGCGAAGGATCGGCGTGAGGGTGCTTCGGGCTCAGCCGTTGGAGATTTCAATGGAAAGACTTTCACCTGTTCGGCGACCGTATCACCCTAATCGGCGGCGCCATGCCTGAAAGAAGGTTGGGGTGGATTTCGCATCTCAACGTTGGTCCACACCAACACGAAAACATACCGCCTCAAGGGTGCCCCGTTGAATGCTTCATCGGACATTATGAAACGATCATGACAGG
>DASCOC010000294.1:0-12883 GCA_036011805.1 Rhodospirillales bacterium | reverse complement strand
CCGCATGGATAGATTGGTTGTTGAAAATGGATGCGGAAAACTTTGTCATCTTATCGCTCCTTCAGATCACTGGTGAAACTAGTGAAGGAGCATGAGGCCGCGTCCTTCAGCCTCATAGCATCTTTCGGGGGGTAAGCGGACCTTATTAGTGGTCATGCGGGGCCTGGGGTTTAGTACAGCAACCCGATAACGCAGCCGGTCAGGGATGTCGCGATCACCCCAGACAGGATTGATTTTGGCCCCAGGCTCAGGATCTCATCACGCCGTTCCGGTGCAATCGAGAGAAAGCCGCCGATCATGATGCCGAGGCTGCCCAGATTGGCAAAACCGCAAAGGGCATAGACAAGGATCATGCGTGCGTGCCCTTTAGCGTTCGGCGGCGATGGCGGCTTCCAGGATTCCGAGCGCGTCGTCCATCTGGGTTTCGGTAACGATCAGCGGCGGCGTCAGGGTCAGGACGTTGCCCATGGTGGTCTTGAAACTGAGACCGTCCTCGAGGCAACGGTGCAAGACCCGGTCGGCGGCCTCGATGGCCGGCGTTTTTTCATCCCGGTCGGTGACCAACTCGACGCCGATACACAGCCCAAGGCCGGTGACGTTGCCGATCAAGGGGAAACGATCTTTCATGTCCTCAAGCCGTTCGAGGGCATGGCCGCCGATGCGGGCGGCATTTTCCACCAGGTCCTCATCCTCGATGATTTCGATCGTGGTGAGGGCGGCACGCGCCGTCAGCGGGTTTTTTTCGTGGGTATAATGGCCGAGGGCCTGGTCGGCGAGAATGTCCAGTTCCGGTTTCGTGATCATGGCGGCGATCGGCAGCATGCCGCCGCCGAGCGCCTTGCCGAGAACCAGGATATCGGGAACGACATCGAAATGTTCCGAGGTGAACATGCGGCCCGTCTTTCCCAGGCCGTTGGGAATTTCATCGAAAATGAGAAGCGCGCCGTATGCGTCGCAGGCAGCACGGACTTCCTTCCAGAACCCCATCGGCGGCACGTAAGGCACGGCGCGTACCGGTTCGGCGACGACGGCGGCGACGTCGCCCTCCTTCTCAAGCACGTAGCGGACCATATTGGCGCAGGCGAGGTGGCAGGCATCGATGTCGGGCTGGCCATCGATGTCCTTATGCCCGTAGGGGCACTGGTAACACGCGAACGGCGCGATGTGTTCGCTGCCCGGAAGCAGGGGGCCCATGTTGTTACGGAACAACGCTTCGCCGCCCAACGAAAGGCCGCCGAAACCGGCGCCGTGAAAGGAATCCCAAAACGAGATGGTCTTGTGTCGGCCGGTCGCCGCACGCGCCAATTTAATCGACATGTCGATGGCATCGGAGCCACCGGTGACAAACAGAACCTTGCTCAGGTCCCCCGGGGTGATCTCACAAAGCTTGCGGGCAAGGTCGACGGCGGTATCGTTGGTGAAACGCCGGGGCGAAAAAGGCAGCTCGTCGATTTGTTCCTTGAGCGCCTTCACCAGGCGGGGATGTCCGTAGCCGATATGGTGGACGTTGTTGCCGTGAAAATCCATATAGCGGCGCCCGACGGTGTCTTCGATCCAGATGCCCTCCAACCGGCGCACCGCCGCCAGGCACGGTGTCGACAAGGATTGGTGCAGGAAATAGCGGTTGTCTTCTTCCAACAGCCGGCGCGAGTCCTGGTCCTGGTTGGCATCCATCCAGCGTTTGCGGTTGGGGCTCAGGTTGCTGTCGCCTTCGCCGAAACCGTCAAGGGAGGGGCGCGATGCGGGGCCGGATTTTTTAAGCATGGCCAAGGCCAGTCCCGATGGAGGATAAAAATTTAGGCGTTAGTGTCACTGGTGTTTTTTCCTCATTATTTTGTGGACCTGGATGAGACGTCCAAACCAGCCGGTAACGATATCATTTTCTTTGAGGTAGGCCCACACGCGTTGGACTGGCCACCGTATGTCCGCTTCGGGCTAAAAGCAGCCATCAACAACCGAAGGAGTACACCGGGTGGCCGGGCACATCGACGTTGAGCGCCAGCAGTCCGCCGGCCAGCGGCTGGTCGGCCAGTTCCTGTTCGCTTAAATTCTGCGACGCGGTGGTGATGAACAGGGTTTTCATCTCCGGGCCGCCGAACGCCGGCATCGTCGGTTGGCTGACCGGCAGCGGGATTTCCTGATCCAGGGTGCCGTCCGGCAACAGCCGGATCAGCTTGCCGCCGCCGTACAACACCGTCCAGTAGCCGCCTTCGATGTCCATGGCGGCGCCGTCGACGCTGCCGGTTTTTTCGCGATCGAATTTGAAGAATTCCTTTTCGCCGGACCGCTCGCCGGTGCCGGCGTCATAGTCATAGGAATACAATACATTGGACCTGGAATCGGTGTGGTATATGATCGTATCATCAGGGCTCCAGGCCAGCCCGTTGGGAACGCGATAGTTGTCTCCGATTTTTGTTGCCGCCAAGCGGGCGTCAAACCGGTAAAACCCGCCCGTCGGCTGGGTCGAATCCGACTTGTTCATGGTGCCCAACCAAAGCCGTCCGGCGATATCGCATTTGCCGTCGTTGGCCCGGTTTTCCGGATGGACCTCTTCGAAGGGGGTCAGCTTTTCAAGCTTCCGGGTCGGCGGGTTGAAGCCGTAGAGCCCGTCCTCCAACGCGATCATCAGTCCGGCGAGGCCCCTCATCGCGATCATCCCCGGCGCACTGGGCAGGGCCCAGCTCATGGTCTCTGCGTTAATGAGGTCGGTGCGGAGAAGACTGGGGCCGAGGATATCGATCCAATAGACGCAGTTCTCGGCCGCCGAGAACACCGGGCTTTCGCCGAGAAGAACCCTGTCTTCGGTGATGCAGTGAATGTCCATGTCCGGATTTGAGCAAGAAACGCAGAATACATCAACGCCGGATGGGGCGGCGTTCAGAAATAAACGATTGCGACAGGCACGCAGCCTTCGGTTAAAGTGGAAAAAACAGGCACCCCAGGAGGACACCATGAACCGATTGCGTTTGTTTATTTTATTGCTGGCCGCCTTTTGCCTGGCGATGCCCGAGGCCGGCGATGCGAAATTCCACGGCGGCGGCAAGTTCGGCAAGAAGAAAGGCAAGATGGGCCGCATGAAAAAAAGCGACTCTGAGACCTCTTCGGATAACCCGATGGACCCGAAGGCGTCCCGCAAGCTCCACGAGAAGAGCGGGCTGATCGAAACCGGGCTGAAGCCGGTGTATCCCGACTCAGCCGTTTGCCTGGAGGTCAAATCCCCGTTCGCCAGCCCGACCCGGTTTGACGGCTCAACAAGAGTTCAATGGGCCTATCACGGCTATCACAACGGTTTCGATATTTCGGCGCCCATCGGCACCCCCCTGATCGCCCTCGCCGATGGCGAGGTCATCCATAAATACTCCGGCCCGCGTCTGGTCGGTCATCAGATTTTCATCCAACACGCGCCCGAAGACACCGGGTTGCCGGTGTGGGTCTATTCCAAATACAAGCACTTCGACAAACTGCCCGACCTTGAAATCGGCCAACGCGTCAAGAAGGGGGATTTCCTGGGACCGTCCGGCGATTCGGGCACCGCCGGCGGCCATTTCCCGACCGGCTATCCGCACCTGCATCTGTCCATCTACACCAGCACCTCGGCTGACTATGAAACCACCGAGGCCTCCGTCAGGCCCCAGGATGTGAAACAAGTGGACCCGGTGGCGTTGTTCCTGAAAAAAGACCCGCCGGTGACCGACAGCCATGCGGCAAAAGCCCTGCCCGATGCGGAAAAAAACGTGGCAATTGCCTACCAGACCACCGACGGCAAGGTTTTCCCCGAGGGCGCACGGATCATCTGGCCGATTGCGTGCACGCCGAAATAGGGGCGACGCCTCACCCCGCCAGCGGATAATCGGCCAACGCCACGTAGTGCGCCCCGCCATGGCCGAGGTGGCTTTCGAATAGCGTGAATTGTTCGACCGCGAACGGGCCGGCGGCGAACCCGGCATGGGTTTCCAGGTAGAGACCGGCCTCCGTGGCGGCGCCGCCTTTGATCCGGGCGACGGTCACGTGGGGCTTGAACTTCCGGTGTTCGGGCTCAAGCCCGGTGCGGACCAGGGCGGTTTCCACCTTGTCCCGGAGTACCGACAACGCCTCTGATTTTTCGACCCCGGCCCAAACCGCATGGACCCGGCCGCGGCGGTCGAACGCGCCCGGCGCCGATAATGTCAACGGGAACGCCGGGCCGCCAACCGTTTGCAAGGCCGCGTCGATATCGCTTTCCATGCCGCCGGCAACCTCACCGATAAACCGTAGCGACAGGTGCAGGTTTTCCTCATCCACCCAGCGCGCGCCTTTAAGCCCGCCCTTGAGCCGTTGCAACCGGGCACGGATATCATCGGGCAGCGGGATGCCGACGAACAAACGCATGAGCTTACGGTCCGGGGTGGCTGTATTCGACGTGCAGCGCCTCGATCGCTTCAAGCACGTCGTCGGTTAGAACCATGTCCTCGGATTCGAGATTTGATTTAAGCTGATCGGGTGAGGTCGCGCCGATGATGGTGGCGGTCAGAAACCGCCGGGAATGGACGAAGGCCAGCGCCATTTGCGAGGGCTCCAGGCCGTGGTCGCGGGCCAGCGCCACATAGGCCTCGGTCGCCTTGACCGCGTTCGGTTTGAAATAGCGTTTGAATTGCGGAAATAGCTGGTGGCGGCTGCCTTCCGGCAAACCACCGTTCATATATTTGCCGGTAAGCGCGCCGAAGCCCAGCGGCGAATAGGCCAACAGGCCGCAATGTTCGCGGATGGCGACCTCGGATAGGCCGATTTCGAACTGGCGGCACAGCAGGTTGAAAGGGTTTTGGATTGACGCAATGCGGGGCAGGCCGGTGCGCTCGGCGATTTCCTGAAACTTCATCAACCCCCAGGCGGTTTCGTTGGAGACTCCGATGGCGCGGATTTTCCCGGCCTTAACCTGATCGCTTAAAGCAGCGAGCTGTTCTTCCATCGGCGTCCAGTCGTCATCCTCGACATGATCGTAATCCAGCCTGCCGAAATAATTGGCTTTGCGTTCCGGCCAATGGGTTTGATAGAGGTCGATGTAATCCGTCTGCAGCCGTTCCAGGCTCTGGTTCACGGCGTCGGCAATCTGTTTGCGGGCGAAACGGAGATCGGCATTTCTAATATGTGACCGCGCGCCGCCGGGGCCGGTGATCTTGGTGGCGATAACGACGTCGGCGCGGTTGCCCCTGGCCTTCATCCAGGTGCCGATGACCCTCTCGGAATCCCCTTGTGTCTCTGGTTTGCCTGGAAAGGAATAGGCCTCCGCCGTATCGAAGAAATTGACGCCAACGTCGACGGCCATGTCCATTTGAGCAAAGCCTTCGGCTTGCGAGTTCTGTTCGCCGAAGGTCATGGTGCCGAGGCAGATGCGGCTGACCTTGATGCCGGTGCGGCCCAGTTCATTGATTTTCATTTTTTTGGAAACCCTTTATTTATTTTAATCGCAAATTCGTCGTCGCAAATGAGACCATTTGCTCGGGATTTGCTCTAGAGAAACAGCGCCAGCACGCCGGTGTAGCCGTAAAGCCGGTTGTTGGAAATCTCGCCGTTGCCGAAGAAGCCGACGACCGGAAAATCCCCCAGTTGATCCTGGATCATGGACATTTCCTTGCCCTCTTCGCCGAACATATTCGGTCCCCTGGCGACACAGGAAAAATAGATGCCGCCCCGGGGCGGTCCCGGCAGGCGCCGTTTCAGGTTGCCGATCATGGTTGCCAGGTCTTCGCTGGCGCTTTGCGGGTCACGGCGCACGAACATCACCCGGTCACCGGCGTTAATGTCTTCCCCGACCGCCAGCCAGCCGCGTTCCGGGTCGATGCCGGTCAGATTGCGGACCACGAAATCGCCGGTATCGGAGCCTTCGATGGGGAACGCCGCGTGAATATATCCGGCGGCGCGGCCCAAGTCGCGGGACAACAATTCGCCGACGTCATCTTTAAACACATCCAGGGCGCTGTTGCCGTCAAGCCCGATGATGACGTTGTCCAGGCTGTCGGACACCACATGCGCCGGGCCGACCGGCACGCAGCCCTGGCTCAGGCCGGTGGCAACCTCGACGCTTGGCGCGAACAGGACGCCGGAAACGCCGCCATCGGTGATGTCGCCGGCGATTTGCGCATGTGCGCCCCGGGACTCGCTCAACCCTCCGACCAGAAACCCGGAGGTCGCCAGCCCCAGGGCCTCGATGAGGTGGGGGGTGGTGGGATTGTTGGGATCGCCATGAACGATGCCGAAGGGCGCCGACATCTCATCAACCCAGGCTTTTCCTTCGGCGGGAAAATCCTCGATGTCGTTGCTCAGGGAAGGAAACACGAAAAAGCTGTCTTTCGCCAGCGACGCGATCATCGCCACCGCCGCCGGGCGGTCGAAATATTCGACCCCGGTGGCGCAAATGCCGAAGCCGACGGCGCCCGTCCATTCGTCAATGCCGGTGGTCTGACGAAGATAGGTGAGGACGGAACCGATATCATCGGCCAGATTATCGGTGACATACAAAAAACCCAACAGGTCTTCGCCGTCCGGCGGCGTGATCCCTTCGCCGCCGAGATCTGCCGCCAGGGTTTTGGCGATTCTGGACCAGTCGCCGGCATCGGAATGGGCAAATTTAAATGAGGTCATGGTAAAAGGCTTTCCTCGGCCACTGGTTTTTCTACCCCGCCCGTGAGCCGCCATCAACGGCGGAAATTAAAGGGTTGCGGGGGGGGGATTGCGGTCGGGCTTGGGATTTTGCCCCTGTTTTGCCGCAAATTCATGCCATAACAGTTGCGGAAAGGGGCCTGGCGGCTATTGATCCGCAGGCATTTTGTGCCATATATAGCCGCAAGAGAATTCACCAACATGCTTTTATTTACAGGAGTAACCGATGGCTTTTGGACCCGATAACAAGTTTTCGCTTCGCACCGCCGAGATGGACGGCGCCACGGCCGAAGCCGTTCAAATCGATGAAGGCCTCAGGGCGTATATGCTTCGCATCTACAACTACATGGCATCCGGCCTGGCGCTGACCGGCATCATCGCCCTGGCGACGGCACAATCGGAATCGCTGATGCAAATTATTTTCGGCGGCGGGGCGCTGATGTGGATTATTATGCTGTCACCGTTGGCTTTCATCCTGGCGCTCAGCTTCGGCATCAACAAAATGCAGGCATCGACGGCGCAGGCCGTGTTCTGGGGCTTTGCCGCGGTCATGGGACTGTCGATGGCGTCCATTTTCGCGGTCTATACCGGGACTTCCATCGCCCGGGTGTTTTTCATCACCGCGGGCACCTTCGCCGGCATGAGCCTGTATGGCTACACCACCAAGCGCGACCTCACCGCGATGGGCTCGTTCCTGTTTATGGGCCTGATCGGCATTATCCTCGCCAGCGTCGTCAACATCTTCCTGCAAAGCTCGGCCATGCATTTCGTCATTTCGGTGCTGGGCGTGCTGATTTTCGTCGGCCTGACCGCTTATGATACGCAGAAGATCAAATCCATGTACGCCGAAGCCGACGGTGCCGAAACGGCTTCCAAGAAGGCGATCATGGGCGCGTTGACGCTGTACCTGGACTTCATCAACCTGTTCTTGATGCTGCTCAGGCTGTTCGGCGATCGCCGCTAACACCGCGCAATACATTTCAAATGCCCCGCCCGGAGGTTCCTGCTTCCGGGCGGTTTTTTTGCCTAGATACAGCGACCGCCGTCGACCTCCAGGCAGACGCCGGTGAGCAACTCGGCCTCATCCGACGCCAGGTAAAGCGCCGCGTTGGCGACGTCGGTGGGCGTGCTCATGCGGCCCAAGGGGATGGTCGATACGAACTGCTGCCGTAGGTCCGGCGTATCGCCGCCCATGAACGCCTCGGTCAGGCCGGTTTCCCCGATCACCGGATTGATGGCGTTGACACGGATCTTTTCCGGCGCCAATTCCGCCGCCATCGATTTGGTCAGCGTCGTCACCGCGCCCTTGGAGCCGTTATACCAAGTCAGGCCGGCGCGCGGGCTGACCGCGCCTGTCGACGCGATGTTGATGATGACGCCGCCGGGCTGCGCACGCAGCAAGGGCACCGCGTGAATAGCGCCCCAATAAATGCTTTTGACGTTGACCGCATAGATGCGGTCGAAATCCGCTTCCGTAACCTCCAGCATCGGCCCCCGGCGTTGGGCGATACCTGCGTTATTGACCAGGATATTAAGCCCGCCGAATGCCTTTTCCGCCGCCGCGACCATGGCCTTGACCTGATCGCCGTCCGACACATCGACGGTGCAGGGCACCCCGCCTTCGATATCAGCGGCGACGCGGGCGGCGGCATCCGCGTCGATGTCGGCGATGAGCACTTGGGCGCCCTCGGCGGCAAAGCGTTTGGCGATGCCTTCGCCGAAACCGGAACCGGTAACGATGGCGGATTTGTTCTTGAGCCGCATGATTTCCCTTCCCTGATTCAGCGACAATACCCCGCTGTTGCTGGTGGCCTCAAGGTTCGCGGCGCAGCAGTTCCATGGCGCTGTTCAACTGGCTCATCCGCTCATGGCTGCCATAACCGCTGTCGGGGTGGTGAATGGCCGCCAGCATCCGGAACCGCGCCCTCAGAACACCAATATCAGGCGTAGATTTCGGCGCCAGGCCGAGAACGTGAAACGCCTGTTCACGGGTCCGGACTCCGCCGGCAAGCGGCTCGAACGACAGCACCGAGACGATCGCCCTAAGCCGCGCCAATTCCTCATCATCTTCCGCCGATGCCGGGGGCAACGCCTGACGGCGGTCCTCGGACTCCGGCGTCCAGACAGCCATCGGTTTGGCGGCATCATCAAGGCCGCCGAGTTCGACGCTGACATCGCCCTGGTCCATGGCCAGCGCCAACGCCAGCGCCCGGCGCAACCCTGGTGGCTGGTATCCGGGCGCCAACCGCACCTGGAGACGGGGTTTCCGGTGCCAGGGTCGGCCTTTCGACGGTCCGGTCTTGACCGTTACCACCTCGCGGTCGCCCTTGGCCGGGCCACCGGGGTCAGGAAAGGCCGACAGGAGCGCCGGCGGCACCAGCAAGACGATGGAGCGGGCGATATCGGCGACGTTGGCGCCTCGACGCCCGGCCAAATCCAAAACCCGGTCGCGAAACCGGCTGGAACAGGGAATAGTGTACGATTGTTTCGTAAACGTTGTCGCCAATGCCCATCCCCAATAACAGAATCCCCAGTCGAAACATTAAGGTTTTATCAATAATTTCGAAGGGTTAGGGGGTACGTATTTTTCGACCCCCAATATCTGCCCAGCAACGAATGTAGCGGCTTAACCCGCCCTGTCAACTTCTATCGTAGTTGTTTATTGATTCGTCATCGAGATCAGCCCAGTTTCCATCTTTGCAAAGGTTAAAGAGGCCGGAGATATCGGCGCCTCAATGGCCAACGCCAAAGCGGCCCCGGATAACCCCATTGGTGTTGATTCCGCCCTCGGAACGACCCTTATCAGGATTGCCTAAGCGGGCCCGCTTGTTCTCGCCAACGCCGACCGGGTCGAGCCCTATAAAGAGGCAACGGCGCCTAAAAGCGCCATTAGTAAATTATTGATGTTTCAAGGGTGTAATGGTATCTGACGGTATAAATTAACCATAAGCATTTGAACGAGTTTCCCCGCTGTTTTTACCTCAATGGATGCCTTTATGAGCGGAATTACCCCAGGTTCTGTCCCAGGGCCGAAAACACTGGCCAGGGTGTACCGTTCGTTGCGCCTGATCCGGCGCGTCGAAGAAGAAGTCGCGCGTATCTATCCATCCGACAAGATCAAAAGCCCGGTTCACCTGTCCATCGGCCAGGAGGCCGTGGCCGTCGGCATTTGCGACGCCTTGAACGATGACGACGTCATGTCCGCCACCTATCGGGGCCACGCGGGATATTTGGCCAAGGGCGGCGACCTCAAGCAAATGATGGCGGAACTGTACGGCAAGGGCACCGGCTGCGCCGGCGGCAAGGCGGGCTCCATGCATCTGGTCGATATGAACGCCGGCGTGCTGGGCATGTCCGCCGTCGTCGGCACCACCGTCCCCATCGCCGCCGGCTACGGCTTCGCGCTGAAACGGGAAGGCCAAGGGAAAGATGAGTGCCGGATCGCCGCCTCTTTCATGGGCGACGGCGCCACCGAGGAAGGCGTGTTTTCCGAAACCCTCAATTTTTCGGCGCTGCACAAGCTGCCGGTCCTGTTTATTTGTGAAAACAACGGCTTTGCCATTCATTCGCCGACCTCCAACCGGTGGGCCACCGAAGCCTTATGCGAACGGGTCGCCACCTACGGCATTCCCACCTACGAGATCACCGACGGCAACGTCTTCTCCATCCGCAACACGGCGGAAAAGGCGATCGCTGAAATCCGCGCCGGCGGCGGCCCCCAATTCATGGAGTGCAAGACCTACCGTTGGCGTGAACATGTCGGCCCCAATGAAGATTACGATGACGGTTACCGCAGCTACGATGATTTCAAACCGTGGCTGGAGGACGACCAGGTCGCCAGGACCGGCGACATGATGGACGCTGCCGAGCGCGACGACATCGACGCCGATATCGAGAAACAAATAACTGAGGCCGTCGAATTCGCCGAGCAAAGCCCGTGGCCCGAACCGGAGGAGCTGTTCAGCCATGTCTTCGCCGACTAGTGGTCTATATCATCTTAATTGCACTCCTACGACGGCGCTGCGAGGTTTCCGGCTAGGAGCGCGTTGCGCCGTGGTGCCAACCCACCACAAGCGGCGCGCGACGACGTCCGGAAGCCTCGCAACGCCGCCCAGGGGGTCGCTTTTCCCGCTCCCTCGGGGCGTCGGGAAGGCTTGCCGATGGACAAGCATCGCCTACGCCTCCCCTCCTACCGAGGAAACGGGAAAAGCGATCGTAGGGGTGCAATTAAGATGATACAGACCACCAGCACCCGAACCCTCAGCTACGTCGAGGCCCTGCAAGAAGCGGTCGAGCAGGAAATGGACCGTGACGAGAAGGTTTTCGTCATCGGCCTCAACGTCGATGACCACAAGGGCATTCAGGGAACCACCCAAGGCCTGATCGATAAGTTCGGGCCGGACAGAGTCATGGACACGCCGCTCAGCGAAGACGCGGTGACCGGCATTTGCATCGGCGCCGCCATGGCCGGCATGCGGCCCATCCATGTCCACATCCGCATGGATTTTTTGATGCTGTGCATGAACCAGCTCGTCAACATGGGGGCCAAGGCCCATTACATGTATGATGGACAGGTTTCCGTGCCGATGGTGGCGCGGTCCATCATCGGCAAATCCTGGGGCCAGGGCGCGCAGCATTCCCAAGGGCTGCATTCCATGTTCATGCACGTGCCGGGGCTGAAGGTAGTCGCGCCGACCAACGCCTATGACGCCAAGGGCTGCATGATTGCCGCCATCCGCGACAACAACCCGGTGATGTTCGTCGAACACCGGCTTTTGTATTCCACCGACGCGCCGGTGCCCGAAGACCCCTATACCGTCGAATTCGGCAAGGCCCGCGTTTCCGGTAAGGGTACCGACATCACCCTGGTCGGTATTTCCTACATGCTGGTTGAATGTTTGGCGGCGCGGGACTTGCTCGCCGATGTCGGCATTTCGGCGGAAGTCATCGACCCGGTATCATTGATGCCGCTGGACGTCGATACCATCGCCGACGCCGCAGGGCGCACCGGGAAATTACTGGTTGTCGATAACGCCTGGACCGCCGCCGGCGCCAGCGCCGAAATCATCGCCGCGGTTTGCGAACACGATCCGGGAAAAACCCTAAGCATCGGGCGCATGGGCTTCGCGCCGACCACGTGCCCGACGACGCCGGAGTTGGAAAAAGAGTTCTATCCAAACGCCGCCACCATTGCTGCGAAAGCCTATGCCATGGTGCGGCCCGACGAGGACGCCTGGGTGCCTGACGTCGAGCCGACCCTGCCCCACGAAGCCGCCTTCCGGGGCCCATTTTAGATGTTCTGGGAGCTGGCCGCCGACACCTGGGCAGACGAGGAACGCGCCGCCATCAACCGCGTCATGGACAGCGGCCGATACACCATCGGCCCCGAAGTCGCCGCCTTCGAGAAAGCTTTCGCGAAATATCATGGCTGCAAGCATGCGGTGATGGTGAATTCTGGGTCGTCGGCCAACCTGGTCGCCGTCGCCGCCCTGACCCATAAAAAAGAACGGCCGCTTGAACGCGGCGACGAGGTCATCGTGCCGGCGATTTCCTGGGCCACCACTTATCACCCATTGCAGCAATATGGTCTCACGCTTCGCTTCGTCGATGTCGAATTAGAGTCGCTAAATATCGACACCAACCAATTGAAGGCGGCCCTGACACCCAAAACAAAAGCCATTGTCGCCGTTTCCATCCTCGGTAACCCGGCGGCGCTAGACGTCATTCGCGCCTTCGCCGATGAGCACGGTCTTTATATGCTGGAAGACAATTGCGAATCGCTGGATGCGGAACTCAATGGCCAAAAGACCGGCACCTTCGGCGATATCGGCACATTTAGCTTTTTCTTTTCGCATCATATTTCCACCAGTGAAGGCGGCATGATGATCACCGACGATGCCGAAACCGACGCGCTGGCCCGCGCAATACGGGCGCATGGCTGGATTCGCGACGTACCGGACAATGTCGATCTTTTCGAGACCGGTGACAATATTTTTTCCGAGGCCTATCGGTTCGTCATACCCGGCTATAACCTGCGCCCACAGGAGATAAATGCCGCCGTCGGCCTTGAGCAGCTCAAAAAATTACCGGCCATGACGGCGCAGCGCCGCATAAATTTAAAGTTGTTTCAGGACGCCTTCTCAGGCGACGAGCGATTTCTGATCCAGCGCGAAAACGGCAAAAGCTCGTCGTTTTGTTTCCCCATGATCATCAAACCCGATTGCGGCCTAGAGCGAGCCGACCTGTT
>DASCOC010000293.1:0-7862 GCA_036011805.1 Rhodospirillales bacterium | reverse complement strand
TAGCGGACTTCAGGACAAAGGTAAGCAGAACAAAAACATCCGAAATGGAATGAGCGGATTTCGTTTTACCTTACTCAGTGAGCGTTGGGGATGGTCGTCTTGATTGCGACTGCGATGTCGTTGACCACCTGCTCTTCCAGGCCGTTAAAACCGTGGTAATGAAACGCCCTGCAAGGTTGGCCATTCCACCTCCCACCCTTGTACCAAAGGACGGCGAGGATTTTGGCGTTTTTCAGGGCATCCACCAGATCATCGACCTTATCGGGCGGGGTGAGATGGCATTCGTCACTCCGGTGGTGAGCGATGACAACGGGAATGTGAATTTCGCCCAAGTTATAATAAAGCACTTGGTCTCCGACGCTGTTATCTTCCAGCATCGTGGACGTGAGCACGATGCCGTCCGGCCCCTTCGGCCCTTGCAGTCTGGCCGCAGCATTGGCGACGGAATTGGTGCCGCGGCTGGAACCAATCAGCCAGACCGGCAGGCCGTATTTTTTTCGTAACAAGGCGATCACCGCCGCAACGTCCGTGGCATGATCCTCGCTGCCCCGAAAGCGGTTGAGGTTATGGGGATGATCCGTGGGCCCATCGATAATGACGGTGATGAACCCTTTTTCCCGGAGCAAATCCTCACTACGGACAATAAAATCATTCTCCATAAGACCGATGCCCCCGACCCCGTCGAGGGCGAGCACGCCTGTGTTACCGGCGAATAGAACGGTCACACCAACGACCTTGGGAGCGACGATCAGGCGGTCGGCGATAATATCGAAACGGTCTTTCGGTTTTTCCACCAGAATGCGCACGGTCTCGCCCCTGGATTTAACATCCACGACCTCTCCGGCATGAGCCTTCCAAGGCTGCCAACTAAACAGAACCCCGAACAGGGCCGCGAGTACGAAACCCTTCCGCATGGCCCTCTCCTTTGCACATCGAACCGCAGATTATACCTCTGGCGCAAACTCCCTGTCTTAAAAACCTGAAATCTTTTATGGTTACTGCCATTAAGGAAACGGCATAGGGGAATCCCCATGCGCCACCTTGCGTTCCTTGTTGTTGGCCTGTTCGCGTTCTCCGCGTCGGCGGAGTTTGTCGAGATCAAACTCTCGGATGGCGCCGACATCGACGCCCACCTCTACAAGCCGTCGGGAAAGGGACCTTACCCCGGTGTTATCGTTCTCCACCATTCAGTGGGTCTGACAGACAGCATCAAGGATTTCTCCTATGATCTGAGGGGCAAGGATTTTGTAACCTTGGCCGTCGATTTTGATACCAAAGGGGGTTGGCTCGACTCCAAGGTCGTCACCGCCTACGACTATTTGCAGAAGCTGCCTATGGTCGATCCGCGCCGAATAGGGATAGTCGGTTTTTCCCAAGGCGCTCGGTTGGGGATGGAAATGGCCATTTTCTTTAAGAACGAATATCCCCTTCGCCCCTTTCGGGCGTTCGTCTCTTATTATGTGGGTAATTCGCTCCGATTGATGCCGACGCCTGAACTTCCGCCGATCCTTTTTCTTCACGGTGGCCATGATACCGGGGTTGCCGCGGATGTGATCGTCACCTTCTGCGGCATGCAAAAGGATTTGGGTGGGCCATGCGAGGCAAAAATCTATGGGGGCACACAACATGCGTTTATCCGAAAAAAAAGTAGTCATTATGACCGCACTGCGACCGTTGATGCCTTCAAGCGGACCGTAACCTTCCTAAACAAACACCTCCGGAACGCGCCGATTCAATAAAGGTCCGCTTTCAGTCATAAGCGGACCTTTTTCGAGGGCCCCCATTCCTTAATCTATGGGTTTTGCTGACCAACGGCGCCGGGATAGAATGACCGCCGACCCTAAAACCATGCGGCATACCCATGACCATCGAAGAACAGCGCCAACGGGTGATTGACGGGATCGCCCGGGGGGACCTGGACGCCGCCGCCAATATTTGCCGCGACGGGCTCAAAGAAACCGGTGACGCGGAGTTTCTGTATCTGTTGGCGGTGGTCAAGACCGAACAAAATCTGCCCGATGAGGCGGTGGCATTGTTCGAGCGCGCCGCCGGGGCGCTGCCGGACCGGGCCGATATCGCCTACGGCCATGGCGTCGCCTTGCAAGCCGGGGGCGACACCGGGGCGGCGGTGGCATCGTGGCGGCGGGCGGCGGCGTTGGATCCCGGCCACCAGGATGCGGGGTTTAATTTGGCCAAGGGGTTAACAGACCTTGGCCGCGCCGACGAAGCGCGAACGGCCTATGAAAACCTTTTGCGGCTCAACCCCGGCCACCTTGCCGGCCTTTACAACCTCGCCAACCTGAATTTTCGGGGCGACGACTTCAACGCGGCGGCGGCGCTTTTTCAGTGCCTGGTGGAGCAAGCGCCCGAACACCTGGACGGCTGGATCAACCTGGGCATGACGCAAAAGGCCCTGGACAGACTTGATGACGCCGAGGCCGCCTACCAACGCGCCCTGGCGCTGGACCCCGATTGCGTTGAGGCGCACTGGAACCGGGCAAATTTACTACTATTACAAGGCCATTGGGCGGAAGGCTTCGCCGAATACGAATGGCGGCTCAAACGCGCCGAAGCGCCGAAGCCCGATTGGCCGAACCCGGTTCGGAGAAGTTCCGATGTTGACGGCAAGCGGGTATTGCTGTGGTCCGAACAGGGCGTCGGTGATGCTCTCCAGTTCCTGCGCTACACCGCCGATGTCGCCGAGCGGGCGCAATCGGTGAGCGTCTATTGCCAGCCCGGATTGCGGCGCCTCGCCGAAACCTGCCCCGGCGTCGATGAGGCCGTCGGCGTCGGCGATCCCCTCCCCGCCTTCGACGTTCATGCGCCGTTGTGCAGTCTGCCGCACCTGTTGGAGCGGACGGAACCGTCATGGTCGGGGCCGTACCTAAGTGCCCCGGAACCGGCCTCTCTGGAAGCGCCCCCCGGCGTTCAAGAGGGGTTCCGCAAGGTCGGGTTGGTGTGGGGCGGAAATCAGGCCTTCGCTTTTGATCATCTCCGTTCTTTTAATGCCGAAACCTACCTGCCGCTATTGGACCTGCCGGAGACGGCATTTTTCAGCCTGCAGGTGGGGGAACGCTCGGCGGCCGAGGCCAGTCCCGCCTTTCAGGACAAGGTCACGGACCTGAGCCCGAAGCTGACCGATTTTGCCGAGACCGCCGCGGTACTGGGGTCGCTGGACCTGCTGATTACGTCCGATACCGCGGCGGCGCATCTGGCCGGGGCCTTGGGATCGCCGGCCTGGGTTCTGCTGCATACCACTGCCGATTGGCGCTGGCTGGAGGGCCGCGACGATAGCCCTTGGTACCCGAACCTGCGGCTGTTCCGGCAAGCAGCGTTGGGCGATTGGCGGCCGGTCATTGACGCTGTCCGGGCGGCGTTACTTGAGCAGACTTGACGCTTGCCGGGTGTGGTAGCATTGTGCCCCGAAATCAGTCATAAATCCGCTTCAACCGCAGTGTAAGTATTTGAAATGTTTCTGCTCCTGGATAACTACGACAGCTTTACCTATAACCTGCGCCATTACCTGGGCGAACTGGGCGCCGAGGTTCAGGTGCGCCGCAATGATGCCGTCAGCGCCGACGAAGCCCTGGCCTTGGGGGCAGAGGGCATCGTCATCTCGCCGGGGCCGTGCGACCCGGACAAGGCCGGTATTTGCCTGGAGGTGATTGAGAAAGCCGCCCAGGGAAAAAATCGTCGGCTGCCGATCCTGGGCGTCTGCCTGGGCCATCAGTGCATCGGCCAGATCTTCGGCGGCAACGTGGTACGGGCGCCGAAACCCATGCACGGTAAAATTAGCGAAATCACCCACACCGGCACCGGCGTGCTGGCCGGGCTGCCGTCGCCGTTCAAGGCGACCCGGTATCATTCCCTGACCATTGAGCCCGACAGCCTGCCCGATTGTCTGGAGATCACGGCCCAAAGCGACGACGGCGTCATCCAGGGACTGTCCCACCGCGACCTTCCCATTCACGGCGTCCAGTTCCATCCCGAAAGCATTTCGTCGGAACATGGGCACCAGCTGATCCAGAATTTCCTTGATATTACCCGAACCCAGCCCGGTGGAAAGGAAGCCGCATGAGCGACGAGATAAAACCCCTGATCGCCAAGGTTGCCGATGGCAACAGCCTAACTGCGGACGAGGCCGAGGCGGCGTTCAATATCATCATGTCCGGCGACGCCACCGAGGCCCAGATCGGCGCCATGCTGATGGCGCTTCGGGTGCGCGGCGAAACCGTCGATGAGATCACCGGCGCGGTTCGCACCATGCGCGCCAAGGCGCTGGCCGTAAACGCGCCCACGGGCGCCATTGACGTGGTCGGTACCGGCGGCGACGGGTCCGGCACCTATAACATTTCGACGGCGGCGGCGATTGTCGTTGCCGGCGCGGGCGTGCCGGTGGCCAAGCACGGCAACAAGGCGTTGTCGTCGAAATCGGGCGCGGCGGACGTGCTGACGGCGTTGGGCGTCAACATCGACGCCGATTTAGGCCTGGTCGAACGCGCCATTGCCGAGGCCGGGATCGGGTTCCTGATGGCGACGCGGCATCACAGCGCCATGAAATACGTCGGCCCGCCGCGGGTGCAAATGGGCACCCGGACGATCTTTAACCTGTTAGGCCCGCTGTCCAACCCGGCCGGGGTGACGCGCCAGTTCACCGGCGTTTTCGCCAAGGACTGGGTAGAACCGATGGCCAATGTGCTGAATAATCTCGGCTGCGAGGCCGCCTGGGTCGTGCACGGCTTGGACGGCCTGGACGAGATGACCACCACCGGGCCGTCATATGTCGCCGAATTGAAGGACGGCAAGGTTTCCACATTTGAAGTCTCGCCGGAAGATGCCGGACTGCCGACCGCCCAGCCCGAAGACCTCAAGGGCGGCGACGGCGAGCATAACGCGGCCGCCTTGCGGGCCGTGATGGACGGCGTGGCCGGACCCTACCGGGATGTGACGATATACAACGCCGCCGGCGCCTTGATCGTCGCCGGCAAGGCCACCGACCTCAAGGACGGCGCCGTCCAGGCCGCGGCCTCCATCGATGACGGTAAGGCCAAAGCGGCCCTCGATAAGATGATTGCGATCACCAACGAAACCTGATGATGAGCGATGTCCTCACCCAGATATGCGAAGACAAGCGGGCCCATGTCGCGACCTGCAAGCAAAACCGCCCCCTGGCCGACGTCGAGGCGGCGGCGAAAAAGGCATCCCCGCCGCGCGGGTTCATCGCCCGGCTCCGGGGTGCGGTGGAACGGGGCGGCTACGGTCTGATCGCCGAGATAAAAAAAGCCTCGCCGTCCAAGGGCCTGATCCGCGAAGACTTCGATGCCGCGGCGTTGGCGCGCGCCTATCAGGCCGGCGGCGCGACGTGTCTTTCGGTGCTTACCGACGTGCCCTACTTCCAGGGCAGCGACAGCGATTTGATCGAAGCCCGTGCTAGCGCCGAACTGCCGGTGCTGCGCAAGGACTTCATGGTCGATCCCTACCAAATCGTCGAAGCCCGGGCGCTGGGCGCGGATTGCGTGCTGCTGATCATGGCCGCCCTGGAAGGCGCCGAAGCCGCAGAACTGGAAGCTGTCGCCGTGGATTATGGCCTCGATGTTTTGGTCGAAGTCCATAACGCCGATGAACTGACCCGCGCGCTGGATCTCAACTCCCCGCTGATCGGCATCAACAACCGCGACCTCAAGACCTTCGATGTCGATCTTTCGGTCACCGAAGGTCTTTTGAATGATATCCCGGAAGACCATTTGATCGTCAGCGAAAGCGGCTTGTCGACCCCGGACGACCTGGCGCGGCTGTCAAAATCAGGCGTCAATTGTTTCCTGATCGGCGAGGCGCTGATGCGCAACGCCGACGTCGAGGCCGCGACCCGCGACTTGCTGTCGCCGGTAACGGCAAAAACGGCGGAGGCCTGAGCATGGCGAAACTCACCCACCTGGACGACGACGGCAACGCGGTGATGATCGATGTGACGGACAAGGCCACCACCGAGCGCACCGCGACGGCCAAGGGCTCGGTGTTGATGGCGCCCGAAACCATGGCGCTTATCATCGAAGGCGGGGTCAAGAAAGGCGATGTGCTGTCGGTCGCGCAGTTGGCCGGGATCATGGGGGCGAAAAGAACGCCTGAGCTAATCCCGCTGTGCCATCCCCTGGATTTGTCCTCGGTCAAGGTCGACCTGATCAGCGATCCCGAGGAGAACGCCGTTCATATCACCGCCACTTGCAAGCTGACCGGGCAGACCGGCGTCGAGATGGAGGCGTTGTGCGCGGTTTCGGTGGCGGCGCTGACGGTTTACGACATGTGCAAGGCGGTGGACCGGGGCATGCGGATCGCCGATATCCGCCTCACCCACAAGGCCGGCGGCAAGTCCGGCACCTTCGAGGCGGATTGACGGTCCGCCATGAATAAACCGAAACAAGACATGCTCTCCGTCGCCGAGGCTTTGGCCAAGGTCACCGGGGGCGTCTCCCTTGTCTCGACCGAACAGGTTCCCCTGCCCGCCGCGCTGGGCCGGGTCCTGGCAGAAGACGTGGCGTCGCGCCTGAGCCATCCGCCGGCCGACGTCTCGGCCATGGATGGCTACGCGGTGCGCGCCGATGACGTCACCGATGCTCCGGTAATTTTGAAACAGATCGGCGAGTCCCAGGCCGGTTCCGGCTTCGACGGCTCCGTCGGTCCCGGCGAGACGGCGCGGATTTTTACCGGCGCGCCGCTGCCCGACGGCGCCGATACCATCATCATCCAGGAAGTCACCGAGGCAGACGGCGGCCAAATCACCATCAAGGAGACGTCTCCCCCAGGGTATAATAAGAGGGATTTCGTCCGCGCCGCGGGCCAAGACTTTAAGACCGGCGAGGTGCTGTTGGTTGCGGGACGTGTGCTGACGGCCAGGGACTTAGGGCTGGCCGCGTCCATGAATGTGCCGTGGCTGACGGTGCGCCGACGGCCCCGCATCGCCTATACCGCCACCGGCGACGAGGTGGTGATGCCCGGCGACACCTTGGGCCCCGACCAGATCATTTCATCCAACAGCGTGGCGCTGGGCGCTTATATCCAGGCGCTCGGCGCAACGCCGGTTAATCTGGGCATCGCCAGGGACACCGAAGGCTCGCTCCGCCAGGTCATCTCAGGCGCCAAGGGCTGTGATTTGTTGATCACCATTGGCGGGGCCTCGGTCGGCGATTACGATTTCGTCCGCAAGGTGCTCGGCGACGAGGGCATGGAATTGGGCTTCTTCCGGGTCGCCATGCGTCCGGGCAAACCGTTGATCTTCGGCCGCCTCGGCGACATTCCGGTGTTGGGGCTGCCCGGCAATCCGGTATCGGCCGGGGTGACATCGGTGATTTTCCTCCGGGCCGCCATTGCCGTGATGCTGGGCATACCGGAAGACGACGCGCCTGCGCCGACGGCGCTGTTGGGCCGCGATCTGGAAGCCAACGACCGCCGCCAGGAATACCTCCGCGCCAAGCTCACCAGGGACGATGACGGCAACCTGGTGGCGACGCCGTTCGAGAAACAGGACAGCGGCATGATGGCGCGCCTCGCCGCCGCCGATTGCCTGGTCGTGCGCCCGCCCCTGGCCCCCGCCGCCGCCGCCGGCGACCGCGTCGAAATCCTGATGCTTAGTGATGGCGGGCCGCTTTTCTAAAAATATGGGCTT
The DNA here is from genome assembly GCA_036011805.1 of Rhodospirillales bacterium. Classification (GTDB taxonomy): domain Bacteria; phylum Pseudomonadota; class Alphaproteobacteria; order Rhodospirillales; family Casp-alpha2; genus Casp-alpha2. Next base: position 202 of record DASCOC010000293.1, on the reverse strand, counting down.
TTGGTGAATTTTCCCTCTTGACGCAAAGCAAGAACTAAACTAGAACATTAGTGAACGTTTGCTTTTTGTTCTAGATTTTGTGGCGGAAACCCGGGCAGGCTACTAATAGAGGGAATATCCCTCGCCTGTCCCGGACTTATCCTCAAGTCATTCCGCCACGCAGATTAGAGGTGATGCCCATGTTGACGCGGAAACAATATGA
>DASCOC010000292.1:0-3673 GCA_036011805.1 Rhodospirillales bacterium | reverse complement strand
GATGTCGCCGACGGTGAACGAAAGATCATCGATCTCACCCACCGGCGTCACCTCGGCGGCGGTGCCGGTCAGGAAAATCTCGGTGGCGTCTTTCAGTTCATCGGGCAGGATGGTGCGTTCGATCACCTCGATACCACGTTTCTCCGCCAATTCGATAACCGTTCGACGGGTGATGCCGTTCAAGAAGCAATCCGGCGTCGGCGTGTGCAGCTTGCCGTCGCCGAAACTGATGAAGATATTGGCGCCGGTGGCCTCGGCAACGTGACCGCGCCAGTCCAGCATCAGGCAATCGTCGAAGCCCTCGGCCTCGGCGGCGTGCTTGGACAGCGTGCAGATCATGTAAAGCCCGGCGGCCTTGGCGTGGACCGGCGCCGTTTCCGGAGACGGACGCCGCCATTCAGACGTCTTCAATCGGATACCCTTCATCCGCGCTTCCGGGGAAAAATACGATGGCCAGGCCCAGGCGGCGATGGCGACGTTGATCTTCGTCTCCTGCGCCGAAACCCCCATCATTTCCGAACCGCGCCAGGCGACGGGACGAACGTAGCCGTCGACGATGTCGTTGGCCTTGCAGGTTTCGATGCAGGCGGCGTCGATTTCGGCGACGGAGTAGGGAAGCTCGAACCCCAGGGTTCGGGCGGAAAAGGCAAACCGTTCCGAATGTTCGGTCAGCTTGAAAATGGTGCCGCCGTAAGACCGCTCCCCCTCGAACACGGACGACGCATAATGCAGGGCATGGCTGAGCGTGTGAAGCTTGGCGTCCCGCCAGGGTATCAATTCGCCATTGAACCAGATGACGCCGTCACGGTCGTCGAAAGGGATGGAATCCATGAAACTTTCTTTCACAAATGGTAAATTTATCAAAATGTTCTTGCGTTAATTATCATTCTTGGTCATATATGTCAATAACACTGACTTAAATTTTCAATGTCTCTGGGTTTCTTGCCTGTCGTCCTAGTGAATGGAATCTATTGTTCGGAGATTGATCATGGCCGATGCCGCTTCCCACGCTAAACACCCGGATAACTCTCATCATCTGGCGGAAGAGGATATGCGCCAAGCGATGGAGCTATTGTTCTTCGCTTATCGTGATTTTACCGGCGAGGCGGATGCGCTGCTGGCTGATTTCGGTTTCGGGCGGGCCCATCACCGGGTCATCTATTTTGTCGGCCGCCACCCGGGTATGGCGGTTTCGGAACTCTTAGGTATTCTCAAGATCACCAAACAGAGCCTATCCCGGGTTTTGAGCCAATTGGTCGCTGACGGGTTTATTCTTCAACGCACCGATGCCGCCGACCTTCGCCGCCGTCACTTGTATCTGACCACCAAGGGCGCCGATCTGGAACGCCGCCTGACCGAACGGCAAAGCCAGCGGATCATGCGGGCCTATCACGACGCCGGCGCGGATGCGGTGCAGGGGTTCCGCGCCGTCCTTCGCGCCATCATCAACGAAGAGGACCGTGCCCGGGTCGCCACCCGCAAGGTTGTGGAATGACAGCGAAAGGGACAAGTAAAAAGTCAATGAAAGAGGACCTCCCCCATGTTCTTGTCGTCGATGACGACAACCGGCTCAGGGATCTTTTGGGTCAATTCCTGGGCGAGAACGGATTTCTGGTGGTGACTGCATCCGATGCCGCCGATGCCAGGGTCAAGATGAAGACGCTGGCCTTCGATATTCTCGTCCTTGATCTGATGATGCCGGGAGAAAGCGGGCTGGATTTTGCCGAAGATCTTCGCCGTTCCAGCAAGGTGCCGATTTTGATGCTGACGGCCATGGGCGAGTCGGAAAACCGAATCGAAGGGCTTGAGCGCGGTGCCGACGATTATCTGGTCAAGCCGTTTGAGCCGAGGGAACTGTTGTTGCGCCTCCATAGTATTTTGAGGCGGATGCCGTCACCAGGTGAACCGCCGCCGAATGTAAGCATGGGTGACGTCGTGTTTTCGCCGAGCCGCGGGGAATTGAGCCGGGGCGGTAAGCCGATCCGCCTCACGGATGTGGAAACGGCCCTGTTGGGTGCCTTGGCCATGCGGCCGGGCGAGATTCTAGACCGCGAAGAACTGATCTCCTTGACCGGCGCCGGCGGCGGTGGCCGCGCCATTGATGTTCAAGTTACGCGTCTTCGGCGAAAGATCGAACAAGACCCGAAATTACCGCGCTATCTGCAAACCGTTCGCGGTAAGGGTTATGTTCTGCGTCCGGATTAGAAATTAATACCAAGGATTGCCATGGGCCCCTTGACCGCCACCGTTAAACGTTATCTTCCCAAGAGCCTGTTGGGCCGGTCATTGCTGATTATCGTCACGCCGTTGGTGATCCTGCAATTGGTGTCGGCGGCGATCTTTTACGAGACCCATTGGGACAAGGTGACGCTCAAGCTGGCCCGCGGCGTGGCCGGGGATATCGGCGCTGTCATCAGCCTAATGCGGCGGAACCCTGGGCCTAATAACCATGCCTGGATTTTCGATGTGGCGGCCGGCAACATGGATTTAGTGGTGTCGTTGAAAAAAAACGCGGTGCTTCCAAATTCAACCCGGGAACCCAGCGGACTGATGGAGCGGATGTTGGCCAATGCGATGACATCGCATGTTGCCAAGCCGTTTAGGATACACGCGCAACCGAATTCCCGCTTGGTTGTTATCGATGTTCAATTGGCGTCCGGCGTGCTCCACGCGGTTACATCACGTAAACGTCTGTTCAGCTCCACGGCCTATGTGTTCGTGATCTGGATGGTCGGTACGTCGTTGATCCTATTCGCCGTTGCGACGATATTCATGCGCAACCAAGTCAAACCGATCCGCCGTTTGGCGATTGCCGCCGACGATTTTGGCAAAGGCCGTGATGTTTCAAAATTCAAACCGGAAGGCGCCACGGAAGTGCGCCAAGCCTCCTCGGCGTTTATGGCCATGCGTGTGCGTATTGTCCGTCAAATCAATCAGCGCACCGATATGTTGGCCGGCGTGTCGCATGACTTACGTACGCCCTTGACCAGAATGAAGCTGCAATTGGAAATGCTGGGCGATGACGGTGGGACCGCGGATTTGAAGGCGGATATCACCGAGATGGAACACATGCTGGATGGCTATCTTGCCTTTGCTCGGGGCGAGGGAGCGGAGGATCCGAAACCAGTAGACCTGACGGCGTTATTGCACGAGGTGGCGGCTCAGGCCCGGCGCCGTGGCGGTGCGGTCGACCTGCACACGGAAGGGGCGTTGACGGCGCCGGTCAGGCCGAACGCCTTCAGGCGCTGCCTGACCAATCTTATCGACAACGCAATCCAATACGCCGAACACGTATCCGTCAGGGCCGGACAACGCGGAGATGGTATCGAAATCACCATTGATGACGATGGCCCCGGAATCCCGGAGGATCAACTGGACGAGGTGTTCAGACCCTTTTACCGGATCGAAGGATCGCGCAATCCCGGCACCGGCGGGGTGGGTTTGGGCCTAACGCTCGCCCGGGACGTCATTCGCGGGCATGGCGGTGATATCATCTTAGGGGATTCGCCCAATGGCGGCTTGCGCGTGCGTTTGAGGTTGCCACACTAGGTGAAAAGCTGAAGGTGTTGTGATGGCGATCACAGTAAAAGGCGTAATTTGAATACTATACTGTGTTTCCATCGAGTTTTTGGGCTCGGAGCCCTATTTAAATTTTACATATCGAGGGCAAACG
>DASCOC010000291.1:0-8365 GCA_036011805.1 Rhodospirillales bacterium | reverse complement strand
CCCGGCGGGATATTGACCTTGAGGCGTTTGCCGGTGGCCATGGAAATATGGCGGGTGGCGCCCGCGGCGGCTTCCATGAAGCTGACTTTCAGGGTGTATTCGACATCGGCGCCCTTGATCTTCAGGCCGGCGGTTTTACTGCGTTTGGGGCCGGTAGGGCGTTTTTTAGGGGCTGGTTTTTTGGCCGTCCGGGTGCGTTTGCTACCGTCGCCGCTGATTTCACCACGGTCGTAGCGTGTGCGCCGGTCGGCGTCGGAAAGCAGATCGTAGGCCGCCGACAACTCCTTGAATTCGTCTTCGGCCCACGGATTTTCGGGATCGCTGTCGGGATGACATTCCCGCGCCAAGCGCCGAAAAGCCTTTTTCAGCTCAGCGTCGTTGGCATCGGGTTGAACGCCGAGAATTTTGTAAGGGTCTTTCATGTTCCGGGGACTATGGCATAGACCCCGAAGCACTCCAATACCTGCTCAGCCGACGATTTGCCAGGTTCCATCCGATTGACGACACGCCCGGCCGGTGCCGGTTTCCTGTTCGCCATTGACATAGATGGTGGTCTCAAAATCGCGGCAGTTGGCGCCGTCCTGGGTTCGATAGGTCCGGGTCGGCGTAAAGGTGCCGGAATTACCGGAATCCGGGTTGCGCCACGCTTTGGCTTGTCCGACCTGGGCGTATTCCAGGCTGTCCTGGGCGGTGCGTTCGGCGTAGGCCCGGTCGGCCTTGTCCAGGGACTTGCCGACTTCGCTGCCGGCCCATGCACCGGCCAGCGCGCCGACGGCGATGGCCGCCATTTGGCCCTTGCCGCTGCCGATTTGCGACCCGATCAGGGCGCCGAGCCCGGTGCCAAGCAAGCCGCCGCCGGTCTGCTTGGGATTGTCCTGCATGGATTGACAGGCAATCAGGGGGACGGCAATGACAACCGCGACGGAAACACGTGAAAGGCTTTTCAAAATAGTCATTTTATGAACCTCAATTAAGTTGGTATTTGTACATCCTCGCCACGTTCAATATGGACCTATATTATGGCAGGATTAGGAACGCTTTTGAACATTAGAGATGCTTCGTTAATAACCTATTGAAACAACGCTTGGCTGTGATGACTGTCACCGAAAACAAAGACCCGATCGCCGAATTCAAGGACTGGCTTGCCGATGCCGAGGCCGGTGAGTCCATCAACCCCAATGCCATGGCGCTGGCGACGTCGACGCCCGACGGTCAACCGTCCGTCCGCATGGTGTTGTTGAAGGGCATCGATGAACGGGGGTTTGTTTTTTACACCAATGCCGAAAGCCGCAAAGGGATCGAGCTTGCCGCCAACCCTGAGGCGTCACTTTGTTTCTATTGGAAGTCGCTGGGCCGCCAGGTTCGCATCGACGGCGTGGTGAGCATCATCGCCGACGAAGAGGCCGACGCCTATTTCGAAACCCGTGACAGGGGCGCGCAGATCGGCGCCTGGGCGTCGGCGCAGTCCCGGCCGATGCAGGGCCGCTTCGATCTTGAAAAAAACGTCGCCAAATTCGCCGCCAAATTCCATGTCGGCCCGGTGCCGCGGCCGGACTATTGGTGCGGCTACCGGCTTGACCCCCGCGCCATCGAATTCTGGCAGGAACGAAAGTCCCGCCTGCACGACCGCTGGATCTATCATCGCACCGATGACGGCTGGACCACGGAGAAGCTTTTTCCTTAAAGGTTCATAACAGCCATGCCCGACGACGCCCCATCGCCCGAAAGCCGGTTGCCCAACGGCCAATCGTTGCCGCCGGAACGCGCCGCCCGCCTGATGCGCCTGGCCACCTATGCGTCGGTTTCCGTCGCCTCGATTTTGATCGCCGCCAAATTCGCCGCCTGGGTTTCGACGGGCGCGGTCAGTCTGTTGTCGACCTTGATCGACTCGTTCCTCGATGCCGGCGCGTCGCTGTTGAACCTGATCGCCGTCCGCCACGCCCTGGAACCCGCCGATAAGGAACACCGCTTCGGCCACGGCAAGGCCGAGGCGCTGTCGGGACTGGCGCAGGCGGCGTTCATTTGCGGCTCGGCGGCATTCCTGACCATCGAAGCCTTTGAGCGCTTGGTGCATCCCCGCGGCATTGACAACACCGCTGTCGGGTATTGGGTGATGGCGCTGGCGATTGTATTGACGTTGGCGTTGGTGGGGTTTCAGCGCCACGTCGTTAACAAAACCGGGTCGGTCGCGATCACCGCCGATTCCGCCCATTACAAGATGGACCTGCTGGTCAATATCAGCGTCATCGTCTCTTTGGTGCTGGTAAGCAACCTGGGTTGGACTTGGGCCGACCCGGTGTTCGCGTTGGCGATCGCCGCGTACATCGTTTGGGGGGCCTGGAAAATCGGGGCGGACTCCTACGAAATGCTGATGGACCGGGAACTGGCCGACGAAGAACGCCGGACCATCGTTGATATCGCGATGGCCCATCCCAAGGTCCTGGGGCTTCACGATTTGCGCACCCGGTCGTCGGGCAACATGGTCTTCATTCAGATGCATTTGGAAATGGACGGCGACATTTCGCTTCTCGACGCCCACGCCATCTCCGATGCCGTCGAGGCCAAGGTGATGGAGGCCTTTCCCAACGCCGAGGTCTTGATCCACGAAGACCCGGAGGGGATCGAAGAAAATCGGGCGGTTTTCCATTGACTCCGTCATTATCCACGGGCGCACAAGACGAAGTCGTCGCGTTTCTGCGTGACCCATCCACTTTTTCGGAGGCGGGCGTTGATGAGGTCGAAATCATCGAAACCATCGAGACCCATGTGTCGATGGTGTTCTTGGGCGGCAACCGGGTGTTGAAGCTGAAGCGCGCCGTGGTTTTTCCCTACCTTGATTTTTCGACGGCGGAAAACCGCCGATTGGCGTGTGAGGCGGAAGTCCGCATCAACCGCCGCACGGCGCCCGGTATCTACAAGGGCGTGGTCGCGGTAACGCGGCAAGCCGATGGCGCCCTGGCGCTGGGCGGTGCGGGCGAGGCCGTCGATTTCCTCGTCGATATGCATCGCTTCGACGAGGATACCCTGTTCGATCGGATGGCGCAGAAGGGTGAACTCGGCCGCGTCATCATGGAAGACCTGGCCGATGCCATCGCCGAATTTCACCAACGCGCCGACCCCATCACCGACGCCAAGGCGGGCGCCGAAAAATTTGGAGGCGGGGCCGGCATCCGTATGATTATCGACAACAACGATGCCTGCTTTACCGACGCCGCCGGGGTTGTCGAGCGCGGCGAAACCGAACAATTGACGCAAGCCTCGTTGTCGGCGCTTGGGCGGATCGGCGCGCTTTTGGACCGCCGCCGCGACGCCGGCCGGGTTCGGCACTGTCATGGTGATCTTCACCTGCGCAATATTTGCATCGTTGACGGCCGCCCGACCCTGTTCGATGCCATTGAATTCAGCGATGCTTTCGCCAACATCGATGTGCTTTACGATCTCGCCTTCCTGTTGATGGACCTGGACCACCGGGGGCTCAGGCGGCTCGCCAATATCGTTTTTAATCGCTATTTCGACATTACCGGCGAAGGCACCGAAGATTTAGGCGGGATGCGGGTGATGGCGATGTTCCTGTCCGTCCGTGCGGCGATCCGCTGTCATGTCGACGCCGCCCAGGCTTTGAGCCTGAGCGACCCGGACAAGGCCAAGGCGAGGGCGAAGGAGTCGTCCGATTATCTGGCCATGGCCACGGCGGCCCTGACGCCTTCTAAACCGCGGCTGATCGGCGTCGGCGGGCTTTCCGGCAGCGGCAAATCCAGAATGGCGCGGGAACTGGCGCCGCATCTGGGGGGACCCCAAGCCGGGGCCGGGCTCGGCGCCAGGGTGGTGCGCAGTGACGCCACCCGCAAACGATTGTCAGGCGTGGCGTTGACCGGGCGCCTCGGCCCCGAAGGTTATGCCCCCGAAATGACGGAACGCACCTTCGACGCCGTGTTCGCCGAAGTCACGGAGGCGCTGCGGGCCGGATTTACAGTCATCGCCGATGCGGTTTTTGCCTCGCCCGCTCACCGCCTCAGCCTGCAAGCCATCGCCGAGGCGGAAGCCGTCGCCTTCACCGGGATCTGGCTTGAGGCACCGCCGGACGTGATGGCCAGGCGGGTGACGGAGCGCACACGAAATGCCTCGGACGCTGATGTCAAGGTACTGGAGATGCAGCTCGGCTATGACCTGGGCGATTTGGATTGGGCTCGCGTCGATAGCGCCGGGTCAAGGGACGATACCATCAAGGCGGGTTTGGATATCCTCGGCGGCTGATTAACGCTATGATATACGTACTAGGCGACAGAACAAAAGCCGCGAAAATAGAATGGGAAGGAGGGAAACAATGAACATCCGGACCATACTCGTTCCGCTTGCCGGTAGCGATGACATGAAACCGGTTATGGAGTTGGGATTGACCATCGGCCGGGACCTCGGCGCCCATGTCGATGTTCTGCATGTGCGTTCCGATCCCAAGGACACGATCCCGCTGTTGGGGGAGGGGATGTCGGTGTCGATGATCGAAGACATGATCCAAATCACCGAAAAAGAAGGCAGTGATCGGGCCTCACAGGGAAAACAGGTTTTCGAAGCGCTTGTCGGACAGCTTGCCATTGAGACCGCCACGGAGCCTGGCGGATCAGGGCCGACGGCGGCCTGGAGCGAGGAAATCGGCCGCGACGACGAAGTCACCGCGCGCCGAGGCCGCCTGTCTGACTTGATCGTCCTCGGCAGGCCGACCAAGACCTCCGACGTTTCCTCGACCTTGACCTTGAACGCGGCGCTGTTTGATTCCGGCCGCCCGGTGCTGGCCGCGCCTCCTGGCGAGGGGGCCGGTGCCCAGAGTCATAATTTCAGCGGCCATATCGGCATTTCGTGGAACGGCTCGGCGCAATCGGCGCGTGCCGTCAGCTCGGCCCTGGGGCTGATCGCCGGTGCCAGCAAGGTCACGGTGTTGACGGTGGCCAGCGACCAAACGTCGGCGGCGCGGGGGCCGGAATTGGCGGCGTATCTGGGATGGCACGGCATTCAACCCGAAGCCCGCACCTTCAGCGCCGACGGGAAAACCATCGGCGCCGCATTGCTGGCGGAATGCCAGGGAGCCGGCGTTGATCTGCTGGTGATGGGGGCCTACACCCACAGCCGCATGCGTCAATTGATTCTGGGCGGCGTCACCCGCCATGTTTTGGAAGAAGCGACCATTCCGCTGTTCATGGCGCACTAACCGAACAAATCCGGCTGTCGGGGCGGCGGCGGAGTTTCTTCATCGGCCTTCAATGGCGCCGACGGGTAGGGGATGAGCAGCCCGGAAACATCGGCGAAGGTGGCGTTGGGATCGATCCATGGCGCTTCGGCGGAGCGTTCCAAAATTACCGGCATGCGGCTGTGAATATGGGCGATGGGTGGCGCCGGCGCGCAGGTGACGATGGTGAAACGGTCGCCGTCGATAATCCCGGCAAAGGCGAAGATGTCTTGATCCGCCGTTTCGATCCGGTTTTTATGTTTTGCGCCATCGTCTTTGCGCCATTCGAAATACGCCGTCGCCGGAACCAGGCAACGGTTTTCCAATAAACCCCGGAAGGTCTTTTTCTCGCGCAGCGTCTCGGCCCGCGCATTAATCAGCGGCTTGCTGTCCCAATCGACGCTTAATCCCCAATTCAATAGGTTGGCCCCATCCGGTGCGATCACCAAGGCCAGATCGGTGGGCCGCAATTCCAGCGGGTTCGGGGCCGGCGGCGGGTCCGCCAAACCGAAGCGCTTGGCTAAGTCTGCGGGCGGGGCTTTCTGTTCAAATCGCGAGCACATGGCGGCAGTTTACCTATTTTCCCGGCAAAGTGCGCTGGAAACCGTCCGCCCAATGGCCTAACGTCAAGCCATGGAAGAAAGCAGGAAAACCGTCATCGTCACCGGCGCCAGTCGCGGCATCGGCCACACCACGGCCAGGATGTTTCTGGAACGCGGCTGGCAGATCATCACCTGTTCGCGCGAGGATGCCCCCGAGGCCTGCGAGCGTGACCCCAATTGGACCTGCCATATCCCCACCGACCTGGGCGACGCCGACAGCCTCGCCAATTTCATCGAAGAGGCCAATGCCGCGCTCGGCGATCAACCGTTGCACGCCCTGGTCAACAACGCCGGGATGTCGCCCAAATCCGAATACAAGGAACGGCTCGGCTGCCTGAACGGCGATCTTGATGCCTGGCACGAGGTCTTCGAGCTCAATCTGTTCGCGCCGCTGAAACTCAGCCGCGGTTTCGCCTCGGCGCTGCACAAAGGCGCCGGCGCCATCGTCAACATCACCTCCATCGCCGGGCACAAGATCCACCCGTTTGCCGGGTCGGCGTATTCGATTTCGAAAACCGCGCTGTCGGGCCTGACCCGTGAAATGGCCAATGAATTCTCTGCCCTGGGCGTGCGCGTCAACGCCGTCGCCCCCGGCGAGATCGAAACCGAAATGGTCGGCCCCGAATATGAAATGCTGATCCCGCGCATTCCCTTGGACCGCATGGGCACCCCCGAAGACGTCGCCGGCACCGTTTATTACCTGTGTTCCGAGGATTCCGTCTACGTTACCGGCACCGAGGTCTGGGTGACCGGCGGCCAGCACCTGTTTTAGGGCTGGTCGGATTGCCGGCGGGTGCCCCGACTTTTCCACATCTTGTGATTTTTGGCCCATTTACCCACTGTATTTAGTGGTGTATGATCCAGCCTGACCCTGGGCGGATGGACAGAGCAAATCCCGAGCAAATGGACTCATTTGCGACGACGAATTTGCGGATAAAATAAAGGCGGGGCCGAAGGCATGGCCAAAAATCCAAGTAAAAGGGCCGGTAAAAAACCGGCCGATCAACCGGACGGCCTTCCCGATCCGGTGGAGCAATCCGACGGCGCCCCCGAAGAAGACGGCGCCCTTAGCGACGGCGACACCTGGTACAAGCCCTTCTATCTGCGCTTCCGGCTATACAGCATTGCCGGCGTCATCCTTTCCGCCGCCTGGTTGAAGGGCGCCTACGATTACGTTGAGAGCATGCTCGGCTGTCTGAACAACTTAACCGCCACGGCCTTAACCTGACGACGGTTGCCGACAGCGCATCGGCGCATATGGAAACCTTGAGCATCGACCTTCAGGGCAACTATGAACAATTGAACGCCATGTCCGATGCGGCCAGGGCCAACCTCCAAAGTGCCGGCCTTGATCTCAAGGCGCGGTTGCAGGAACTGGAATCCATCAAAAAATTATCCTCTGCCAGAATTGAGGAAACGGCGGACAGTCTCAGCCACCAATCTGAAATGCTCGGCGCCGCTACCGAGGAAGCCGTCGCCCGTTTGGCCCGGGTTGGTGAGTCGCTCACCCAGCGCTCGGCGGAGGCGACCGTGGCGTCTGACTTAAACGCCGCCAAGTTGACCAAGGTTATCGATACCTTCCGCGCTCAGGCCGATGGCTCCAGCGCGCAAGCCGAACAGGTTTCAACGGCATTGACCGGCGCCGCCGATGGCCTGCAACGAAAATTGGCGGCCATGGCGACCACTTACAATCAGGCTGAACAGGGAGTTGAATCACTCAGCAAGGCGCTCGCCAAGCGGGCCCAGGAGCTCGGCAGTGTGACCGAGGTGGCGTTGGGCAAGGTCGCCGCCTGGGACCAAAGAGTCTCCAGCCATTCCGACGCACTGACCCGGATTACCGCCAGCGTGGCCCAGAACGCCAGCCAGGTCACCCAGGCGCTCGACTACCAGACCACGGAAATGCGTAGTGCTTCCAACGAGGCCAATGCGCTTTTGGAAGCCTTGCAAGGACGCAAGGAAGAAACCGGGATCCAGGATTTTATCAATCAGGCGAGCTTCATTTCCGAGCGCCTGCAATCCATTGCCGTCGATATGAGCCGGGTCATGGAAACCCAGATTTCCGAGGACGACTGGCGCCGCTTCAACAAGGGCGAACAGGGTATCTTCGTCCGCAAGATGCTGGGCTTCCGCGAAAAAGCCAAGTTGGCGTCGATCCGCGACAAGTATCAGGTGGATGGCGAATTCCGCGATTACGTGACCCGTTATTTCTCCGAGTTCGAGGTGTTGCTGGACGAATCCAAAAAACGCGATCAGGAAGGCCTGCTCAAAAGCATTTTCCTGTCGTCCGATGTCGGCAAGGTCTATATGTTGCTGGCCCGCGCCTTGGGCCGGGAAATCGTCGCCCCCGACGTTTAATCGCCGTTTGATCTCCCGCCTTAAACGGGTATAACCCCTCGCCATGTTTGCAACGCATCACAAGCCCATCGCGGTTTGGTTATTCATCGTCTCGGCGATGGTATTTTTCATGGTTGTTCTCGGTGGGGTAACCCGGCTCACCCAGTCGGGTCTTTCCATGGTCAATTGGCACCCGGTAACGGGATGG
>DASCOC010000290.1:0-2813 GCA_036011805.1 Rhodospirillales bacterium | reverse complement strand
ATAGTGGGACTCGCCGTGATGGAAAAACTCGGTCCAGGTCACGCGGTCCCCGACAGACAATGGCGCACCGCGCAAATCATTGAAAATTTCCTCACCGATTTGATCAATGACGCCGATGATTTCATGACCCAGAATGCCGGGACAGGGATTGGGGCGGCGGCCCTGGTAGGAATGGATGTCGGACCGGCAAATGGTCGACATGGTGATGCGCACTAGCACCTCGCCGGAGCGCACGTCACGAACCGGGTATTCCCGGATCACGAAGGGCGTATTCGGAGCCTCATATACTACGGCACGGCCTGTTTTTACCATCTGATCATCCATTGGTTCCAAGCTGTTCTATTTCTGTATTTCATTTTCATCTCGGTGTTCCGTTGGGCTTGTGAGACCGACCCTGACACGTTGCTGTTCTATAACGACTACGCCCCTGGGCACCACCCCCCAAGTCCCGCCTTTTTTTATATATTTCTAATTAGGTTTTAGCGGAACAAGTCGGCCATGCTTTTCCGATCAGTTTGCTAGCCCTAAAGACTAGTCGAAATTATGTAAACTTTTGGCACAAAACGAAAGGCCCACTTTGGGTCAAAAGCAGACATATTTTAGGGCGTGCCAAAGAGTCCGTTAATAGCTAAGAGCCGACATTGCTGCGTGTTGCGCCACCGACTGCCGGCGGCATCAAAGGCCGACCATATGCAATTTCAATGGCGGGAAAAGATTTCTGATGCGACACGAATTGTACCCAGTCGCTGGACCAAGATGTTTTTTGAATTTTCACGACCATTTATCCTCCTTGCCTTTGGCGGATGGTTATTTGATGACTTTATCTGATAGGGTCCATCGGACACGCAAAACCAGTTGGCACCGCCGAACGTCGAATTTGGCGAACTCGTCAAGGACTTGGAGTTAATGAAATTCATTCATATAAGCGATACCCATTTTGTTCCGCCCGGCCAAACGCTGCACGGTCTTGACCCGCGCGAACGGTTTGACGCCTGCGTCGCCGATATCAATTTGCATCACCAAGACGCGGAGTTATGTGTGATTACGGGTGATCTGGCCCAATCCGGTCGACCGGAGGCTTACGGCGCCCTCAGTCAATCCCTTGCAGCTCTAAGAATACCAGTTCACCTAATGCGCGGAAATCATGATGGTCGCGGTCCCCTGTTAGCGGCATTCCCGAATCTGCCTACTGATCCCGACGGTTACGTGCAATCGGGGTTTGAAACCATCGCTGGCCGGTTTTTGCTTCTCGATACCGTCGAGGAGGGCCGGGGGTGGGGTAGCTACTGCAAAAAGCGGCTTGGCTGGTTGAAAAATCAATTGGACCTGGCCGCGGGCCGGCCCATTTATCTGTTCACGCATCACCCGCCATTTCCAGTCGGGCTGCCCAGCGTCGATCGCCTCGGCCTTGGTGCGGACGGTGCGCGTATTGGCGAGGTTCTCGCGCCATATGACAACATCCGCCATCTGTTTATCGGCCATGTCCACCGGCCCATCACCGGCAGTTGGCAGGGGATCCCCTATTCCATCATTCGCGGTACCAATCATCAGGTTCCGCTGGATTTCGATGCTGTCGAGGTCGTCCCCAAATCTCATGAGCCGCCGGCCTATGCGGTCGTTTTTCTGGACGCCCACCAAACCACCGTGCATTTCCACGATTATCTCGACACCCACCGAGTTGCCTACGACAAGAAAAGCGAAGGCCGGCCGGACTGGAAATAAGACTACCGGGCCATGGTGATTAGCATCGGATCGCTAACATAGCCCGGAAATTCCAACAAAACCGAGGCGCACGCGCCACCGCATGTTGCCGGGATGTGGCCGCTTCCATCACCAGACACCCGATGCCCCGTTGCTCAAGAAAGCGTGCCAACCAGAAACCGTCGCAACCCGCCTCGTAGCACAGCGTCACCGTCGGCGTCCGGCCCGTAACCTTGGCCACACGTTGCCGCACGGCGCCGAGCTTCGCCATCAGCCCTTCGGCGTCGCCGCCCTTGATTTGATGCAAGCTCGGATTATCCCGCCCCGGAGCCTGGATCGCCAAGAGCCAGCTGTTCTTGCTTAGCTCCAGTGCCGCATAGATAGAATGATCGTTAGAAATGGCTGCGGAAATTCTTGTCATCGTATCGCTCCTTCAGATCAACGTTGAAACTAGTGAAGGAGCATTACCCATTGATCGGCAACGTCCACGGGCTGGGGCTATGTATCGGCGTCGAGTTGGTCACCGACCGGGAGCAAAAAACGTCGGCCACCGAGGCCGCCGATCGGATCTTGCACAGGTGTTTGGAAAACGGTCTCAGTTTCAAGACTACGATGGGCAACGTCCTGACCCTGACGCCTCCCCTGATCGTTACCGAAGAACAAATGGAGGAAGCGCTCGAAATTCTGGAAGAAGCTATCGCCGCCGAAACGCTCTGAGGACGCTGATACATTCACTCCATTTTTATCACTGCTCGTTGGTATCACCCTGAACGATCATAGATATTCTCAACGAGATCAACGACCTTTCCGCGATGGTCGAACTCGATCCCGAAGTGTTTGTAATAAAAATCGCTCGGCCGCATGTCGTCACCGATCTCGTTCATGTGAGACCGCATCAGTCCGTCCAGACGTTTTTGCGTATCGGCATGCTTCTTATTATTGATGAGATTGGTCATCTGATAAGGGTCTTCGCGGTTATCAAAAAGCAAAAATGGCTGATCGATCGTCCGGACATAGGTATAGCGATCCGTAACCACGCCCCGATATTCGAAGCGCATGCCCTTAAATTCGGGATACTGGTCTTCGCCCCGTTTATCGCCGATGCTGAACGG
>DASCOC010000289.1:0-3208 GCA_036011805.1 Rhodospirillales bacterium | reverse complement strand
CTCGACCTGGGTCTTCCCGACCAGGACGGCCTCGACCTTTTGCGGTCATGGCGCGAAGACGGAAGTAAAACCCCGGTTTTGATCCTCACGGCCAGGGACGGCATCGACGAAAGGGTCAAGGGCCTTAACAGCGGTGGCGATGACTATCTGCTCAAGCCCTTTGCCATGGAAGAACTGATCGCTCGTATCCGGGCTCTTTTGCGGCGCCCGGGCGGAGTCCTGGGTTTGGTGATCACCGCCGGAAATGTGTCTTTCGACACCACGGCGCGTGAGGTGCGGATCAATGAAAAGACGATTTCCATTCCAAGGCGCGAAATGGGCGTGCTTGAGCACCTGATGCGCCGCAACGGCCGTGTCGTGCCTAAGGACGTGCTGGAAGATAAAATTTACGGTTTCGGTAAAGAGGTTTCCTCTAATTCGGTGGAGGTCCATGTTTCAAGGCTGCGCAAGCGGTTGTCCGGCGCCGGCGCTAACATTATCGTCCATACCCTTCGCGGCGTCGGCTATCTTTTGTCGGAAGAAGAATCTCTGACGACTCAAAAAACCTCGTCTTGATATCCCGCGGCGCTGATATGCGTTTCTCAAACCCTTACTTATACTCATGACTGTGTCCGAACCCTTACGCTTGGCTATTTTCGATTGCGACGGAACCCTGGTCGACTCGCAACATTCGATCGTCGCCTCCATGAACGCCGCCTTTGAGGCTCATGCCTATCCCAAGCCGGATGCCGAAGCCGTGCGCATGGTGGTGGGGCTGCCGCTTCACGTTGCCATGGGGCGGTTGCTTCCGGATGCCGAAGCCGATGTACCGAAGAAATTGGCAAGCAGCTATATCGAAGCCTTTCATAGTTTGCGCGAGAAGGGGGAAGTCGCCGATCCTCTGTACCCCGGTGTGCTGGATATCCTTACCGTTCTTGAAGACGCCGGCTGGATCCTCGGCATTGCCACCGGAAAGGGCCGCCGCGGCCTTTTGGCAACGCTTGAGACCCATGACCTTGTCGAGCGTTTCCAAACCCTGCAAACCTCCGACACCGCCCCCGGCAAGCCCAATCCCGGTATGTTGTTGAATGCCATGGGGGAAACAGGGGCCGATCCCAAGGGCACGGTAATGATCGGCGACACCACCTTCGACATGGAAATGGCCGTGGCCGCCGGAACTCTGGCTGTCGGTGTATCCTGGGGGTATCATCCTGAAGAACATCTTCATAAAGCCGGGGCGCATGTCGTCATCGACGATTTCGCGGCGCTTCCCGGCGAACTAAAAAGTCTGGGAGGAGCGCCGTCATGAAAAAATGGATAAAAGTTCTCTCTGCTATCTTTGTCTTGGCGGTGGCGGTTGTCGTTGCCGGGGTAGCAATTCTCCAATCCCTGGATTTCAACGAATACCGTGGCCTGATCGCAGAGCAGGTGAAAGCCGCGACCGGCCGTGATTTGACCATCAACGGCGAATTGAATCTGGAACTATCGCTGAACCCGGCGGTGGCGGTTGAGGGCGTGACCTTCGCCAATGCGGACTGGGGGTCCCGCAAGGATATGGCGACCTTAAAGAAATTCGCCGCCGAGGTTGAGTTGTTGCCGTTGCTCAGCGGTGATGTCCGGGTCAAGAGGCTGGTGCTGGTGGGCCTCGACCTGTGGGCCGAAACCGATGCCAAGGGACGCGGCAACTGGGAATTGGGGCCGGCGGAGAAGAAAGCCCAAACCGCAGAGCCCGCGTCGGCTTCCTCCGCCCCCTTGCCGGTGGTGCAAAAGGTGCGCATCGAAAATTTAACCGTCACCTATAAGGATGGCGGCAACGGCAAAAAAACCACGCTGCATCTGGATTCCATGGACCTTCAAACCGATGGTCCCGGCGCGCCGATGACCGTTGGACTTTCCGGTAATGTCAACGGCAATGCCGTTCAGGCTAACGGGGAACTCGGCGCCCTTGATATCCTGCTCAAGGGAGGAACGCCTTATCCGATTTCCCTCAACCTAACGGCGCCCGGTGTTGCCCTGGATGTTGCCGGCTCCATCGCCGAGCCCCGCAAGGGACGAGGGTTGAAGCTGAAATTATCGGTGGACGGCAAGGATCTCGCGGCCACGGCCAAGGCCGCCGGTGTCGTCCTGGAGAATATCCCGCCGGTTACATTCTCCGCGGTTCTAACCGACCCGCAAGGCGGTTATCAGCTTGACGGCCTGGATGCCAAAATCGGCGGCAATGATCTGTCGGGCCGGGTGGCGGTCAACCTGGCCGGCGCCAGACCGTCTCTGAATGCGGACTTGTCGTCATCGTTGCTTGATCTGGATTCCCTGCTGCCGAAGAAATCCGGCGCGGCTACAGCCCCCGCCGAAAAAGACAACAAGCGCGTGTTCCCGTCCGATCCTTTGCCGGTCGACGGCCTCAAGGCCGCCGATGCAAAAATTGGCCTAAAGATCAAACGCCTCCTTACCGGTGGGATCGCGGTCACAGACCTGAACCTCAAATTGGCGCTTGGCGGCGGCCGCTTGCAAATCAAACCGTTCGCTGCCGTGATCAGCACCGGCAAGGTCCAGGGCAGTATCGTAGTTGACGGGTCCAAATCGCCCCTGGCGCTGAACGTTAATCTGGATGCGCAGAAAATCGATTACGGCGCGCTTCTCACGCAATTGAAACTGACGGATATCGCCACCGGTAAGGTCGATGCCAAAATCAATATCAAGGGCCAGGGTGCTTCCGTCGCCGCCATCATGGCCGGGCTCAATGGCCGCACCCGGATCGTCACCGAAGGCGGCAAAATCGACAGCGGCGTGTTGAATGTGGTGTCGTCGGACATTGTCGCGGCCTTACCTTTCGTCGACAGCAAGGGCGATAAGGATATCCGCTGCGGCGTCGTCGATTTCGATATCCGCAAAGGCCAGGCCAAGGCCAAGGCCAAGGCCAAGGCCAAGGCCAAGGCCAAGGCCAAGGCGCTGGTTTTCGAGACCGGCGGCTTTAGCATGATCGGCGTCGGCGGCATCAATCTCGCCGATGAAACCCTCGCCCTTAACATCGACCCCCGCGCGAAAAAGGTCAGCTTGCTTAAGGTGGCCATGGTGCCGGTTAATGTCGGCGGTACCCTGGCGTCGCCTTCGGTCCTGCCCGATGTTGCCGGCGCGGCGATTGGCGTCGTGACCGGGGCGGTGTCTACGGCCACGGATATTGCCGCTGGCGGGCTTTCGGCGATCGGCAATCTGGTCGGCGGCGGTGGCG
>DASCOC010000288.1:0-22248 GCA_036011805.1 Rhodospirillales bacterium | reverse complement strand
AACCGCCTTACTTGCCAAGACCGCCCGCGGGCGTTACAACGCCGGGCTTGAGAGTTTAAGTCAGGGCGCGTAGCTCAGCGGGAGAGCACCTCGTTGACATCGAGGGGGTCACTGGTTCAATCCCAGTCGTGCCCACCATCAGAACCCTCCGGGAAACCGGGGGGTTTTGTCCTTTCGGGCATTGCCCTTCTCACCTAAGATTTTACCACTATTTTCACACTTATGCAGGCGTAGCTGTGAAACGGATGTCAACAAGGTAGTCAGCCGAGCCGAATGAACCACGGCACCAGTGGCAGCAGCCCGAATACCAGGCGGAAAAACGCGATCTCGAACGGATGCAGGTCGGCAGAGACATGGCGAATGGCGGCATGCATGAAAGACATGAAAACCCCGGCCACCAACATCCACATCAGGCCGCGAAGGTTGTTTCGCCGGGGTGGCGCAGGGGTATCGTCAGGCATGGCGGCCGGGGTCCTTTGGCGGCGGTCGGTCAGGAATGAAGCCCCTATAAATGGCGGGAGGCAACGATTGTCAACCGCCGGACATTGCCTTCCCTAGGCCGCCTTGGCATGATGAGGTCCTTAAATCGTCAGGGAAAAATGGGAAGAGAGAGAAAAAAATGACCGCGTATTGGGTTGCCAGAGCAAAAATCAACGATCCCGTGGAATACAAGAAATACACCGATTTGGTGCCCGAAATCCTCAAGGCCTTTGGCGGCAAGCCGCTGGCGCGCGGGGGAAAATACCGCACCCTTGAGGGCCCGGAAACATTCGAACGGTTCATCGTGGTTGAGTTCCCGTCGCTGGAGCAAGCGGTGGCGTGTCACCAGTCACCGGAATACCAGGAAGCCCGGAAATTTAGGCTGAATGGTGTCGGTCACAACGAACTGACCATCGTCGAGGCCGGGGACGCGACCAAGTAAGCTCGCCTTATTTCTCCACCGGGAAACCGACGATGCTGCCCCATTCGGTCCACGAACCGTCGTAGATTTTGACGTTCTCGAACCCGAGGATGCGCGTCATCGCCACCCAGGTGAAGGTAGCGCGGTGGCTTAGCCGGCAATAGACGACGATCTCATCGGCGTTGTCGGGCGTCGCGCCGACCCCTTCTAAGATGGCGAATAGCTCGTCGGGGCTTTTATAGGTGTCGTCGTCGTTGAGCAGTTCCTTGAAGAACAGGTGTTGGGCGCCGGGAATACGTCCGCCGCGCTCGGCGCCATGGTCGAACTTAGGCGCTTCCATGACCCGCTCGCCGCTGTATTCCTCAGGTGAGCGCACATCCAATAGAAACCGGCCGGGGCGGCCCAGGTTATCGCGGATATCGTCACGGCCGAGGCGCATCGAGGCGTCGCCCTTGCCCGGAGGATAGTCGACGACGGAAAATTCAGGAATGTCCTTGGACAGCGGGCGGCCTTCTTGGGTCCATTTTGTCCGGGTGCCGTCGAGAATTTTTAAATTCGCGTGGCCGGCCATGGTGAAAGCCCAATAGGCATAGGTGCCGTATTGAACCGGATCGCCGTAAAGCACCACGGTGGTCTTTGGCCCGACCCCGATTGCGCCGAGACGTTCGGCCAAGGCTTCGGGGGTGATGAACTGGCGGTCGGTGGGGTGCCAGCAGATATCCTTCCAGAAGAACCAGGCGGCGCCGGGAATATGGCCGCCCTGGTGGTAGGCGGCATCGTCAACGGTGGATGAAATTTCGATAAGGCGAAGATCGTCATCGTCCAAATGCTGTTCGAGCCAGTCGGTGCTGACCAGTGTCTCCGTCATCATCGTCATCCTTCCAAAATTTCCGCAACATCGACGGTGCGGCCTTCCTTGACAGACCTGACGCCGCCAAGGATCACGGCCAGGGATTCCGTCGCCCGTTGCCCGTCGACGGTGGGCTTGGCTCCATCCCGGATGCAGGCGGCGAATTCCTGCAGTTCCTCGGCGATGGTATCGTTGTTCTCGCAACTCACCGGCACGACATCGTCGGAATGGCGCTCAAGCGTGCGAAGCCCGTTGTGAAGGTCGTAATACGCCGTCATTTCCTTGCCGTAAATGTTCATCAGATAGTATTCCGATGCCGAGGCATAGCCGGCACTGAGGGTTGAGACGGCGCCGCTCTCGTGCTTCATCAGCAAGCCGGCGACGTCCGGATTGTCACCCGGCAGGACCAGTTGCGAGGCCATGCCGGAAACCGACTTGACCTGGCCCAGGATGGTTTCCAGAACATCGACGTAATGCACCCCGATCTGAAGCATGACGCCGCCGGGCATGCCTTCCGCCGTGTAGCGCCACGAGGTCATGTCGAACTTGCCTTCGCGGTCGCGACTGATGTTGGCTTCGGCCTGGACCATCTTGCCGAACTTGCCTTCGGCAATGCGGTCTCGAATCCATTTGAAATGGCTTTCCCGGCGGCGCTGATAGCCGACGGAAAGGATGGTGCCGCAATCGGCGACAATTTGGGTGATCGCCTTGGCGTCGGAAATGGTGTTGGCGATGGGTTTGTCCAAAAAGACATGCTTGCCCGCCTCCGCCGCCGCCTTGGTGGTTTCCAGATGGATCGAGTTGGGCGTGGTGTTGATGATGCCTTGGATGGAATCGTCGGCAAGGATGTCGTCATAGCTAGCCACCGCTTGGCAATTGTATTTCTCGGCAAATGCATTGCGCTTGTCTTCAGACCGGGTGAAACATTTGACGATTTCAATGTCTTGGGTTCTGCCGGCGGCGTCGGCCAGGACATCGGACCACCAACCCATCCCTAAGGAAGCGACGCGGACCGGATTGGAACTCATGAGAGGGACTCCTTGATTCGTAAATTTAAGTCGAGAGTTTTGGCCGTTTTCGATGCTCGGCGGCGAAGGACCAAACGATCGAAACCACGGCCATGCATAAAAACAACAGGCTGAGCGGCGAGGTGAAGAATACCATGACGTCGCCTTGGGTGCTGGAAAGGGTGGCGCGCAGATGTTCTTCCAGCGGCTTGCCCAGCACCAAGGCCAGCAGCAGCGGCACCACGGGCATGTCGAGCCAGCGCATGGCAAGTCCCAACAGGCCGAAGAAAAACATCACGTAGACATCGAAGAAATTGTTTCTCAGCGCGTAGGCCCCGACCACGCACAACAGGGCGATGGTCGGCATCAGCAACGATCGCGGCAGGGCCAGGACTTTGACCAGCAGGCGCAGGCTGGCCAGCGCGATCAACAGGTTGAAGATGTTGGCCCAGAAGAACGAGAAGATGATCGAATAGGCGAAGTCACCCTGTTCGATGAACAGCAGTGGCCCCGGCGCCAAACCGTGCACCAGCAAGGCGCCGATCAGGATGGCGGTGACCGGATCGCCGGGAATGCCCAGCGTCATCATCGGGATTAAGGCGCCGCCGGTGACCGCGTTGTTGGCGGATTCCGGCGCCGCGATGCCTTCCGGCACGCCGTCGCCGAAGGTCGGTCCCTTGTTGCTCAGTTTTTTGCTGTAGTCGTAGGAAATGAATGCCGCAATAGGGCCGCCGGCGCCGGGCAGGATGCCCATGAAGGCGCCGGTCAGCGAGCCGATGGAAACCGGCAGCCGGATCGCTTTCAGGTCTTTTAGGCTGGGCAGGACGGAGCCAAATTTTCGGACCAGGGTGCCGTTTGTCCCGGCCTCGGCCTTGGGCGCCACCAGGTTTTCGATCAGTTGCGGAATGGCGAACAGGCCGACCAGGGCGGTCAGAAAATGCACCCCGGACATCAGGTTGACCTGGTCGAAAGTGAACCGCGGGGTGCCGACCATGGGGTCGAGGCCGATGGTGACGATGGCGAGCCCGATCACCGCCGACAGCAATCCCTTGATCAGCGACTTGGCGGCAAAGCTGCAGATGATGGTGAGGCCGAAGAACACCAGGCTGAACAGGTCGGCGGAGCGGAACTGCAACGCCACTTCGGCCAACAGCGGCGCAATCAGGTAAAGGCACAGGAAACTGAACAATCCGCCCAGGAAACTGGCAATGATGGCAATGCCGAGCGCGCGGCCGGCCTCGCCCCGCGCCGCCATCGGAAACCCGTCCAGGGCCGTCGCCGACGCCGATGGGGTGCCGGGGATATTGAGCAGGATGGCGGAAAAACTGCCGCCCATCATGCCGCCGACGTAAAGACCCAGCAGCAGCGCGATGGAATTTCCCGGGTCCATGACGAAAGTCAGGGGCAGCACGATGATGATGCCCATGGAGATGGTCATACCGGGGATCATGCCGACCACCAGGCCCAGCAACGATCCGATGCACGTCGCCAGAAGGTTGGTCGGCAGACTGGCCTGAAGAAACCCCTGGAAGACCTCCGCGTCCATCAGATCAGCCCCTTCAACACGCCCGCCGGCAGATAGATGGTGAACACCAGGCGGAACAAATAAAACAATCCGACCGCGACGCCAAACGATCCCAGGACCAGCCAAACAGGACGGCGCTCGCCATAGACCGCCATCATGGCGCCGAAAAAGGGAACACTGGCGACAAGAAAGCCCAACGAGGGCAGGACCGCCACGTAAACCGCGAACAGGCCCAGGACCTGCGCCACCTTGGACCGTGCCGCGGCGGAAAGGTTCCAGGTGGCTGCGGCGGGGCCGGGAAGCAGACTTTGAACCAAAAGAATCGACGTCAGCATCAGCAACAGGGTGGCGACGATCCAGGGAAAGAACGACGGTTCGGTCATGTTCTCGATGCCTCGGGCCGGCAGGTGCGCCGTCATATAGGCGTAGCCCCCGCTAAGCGCGAGCAGCACCAAGGCCGCGATCAGGTTGCGTTGCTTCATGGGACCACCGGAAATGATACCGCGCTTCGAAAATCGAGGCGGCCCGCCCTCATGCGAAGACGGACCGCCCGTAGGTCAAACGGCGCAGTCGCCGCTTATTATTTGGCCTTGGACTTGTAGATGCCTGCCGCCTTCATAACCTTTTTCACGATCTTGTCGCCTTCGGCGAGTTTCTTTTCAAACGCCTTCGAGCCCAGGGTCTCGATGGTGAAGCCTTTCTTTTTGCCGAAGGCCTGGAATGACTTGGAATTGGCCGCCTTGGTCATAGCGTCGGCCAATTTTGCGATGGTCGCGGCTGGCGTGCCCTTGGGTACTGATAGGCCGCGGAACAGGTCTAAATTGACGTCGTAGCCCAGTTCCGTCGCCGTCGGCACGTCGGGCGCCTGCGGATTGCGCTTTCCGCTGGAGATCGCCAGGAAACGCAACTTGCCGGCCTTCACCAATTTTAACGGGTTGGTGAAGATGTGGCTGGCAATATCGGCTTCGCCGCTGAGCAGAACCGCGTTGCGTTTCGGGCCCTTGACCGGCAGCAGCGCAGGCTTGCAGCCGGCTTCGTTCATCATCGCCAGGCCGAACAAATGGGTGCCGCTGCCGAACCCGGCGAACGCCATCTTCAGCTTGCCGGGGGCGGCCTTGCAGGCGGCCATGAAGTCTTTGAGGGTCTTGTATTTGGACTTGGCGCTGACCACCAGCGGCATCGGTTGGTATTCAACCTGCCCGACGTGGTCGAGGGCGTTGTAGTCGAATTTGACGTTGCCGATATTGGTGGTGGTCAGGATAGAGGTGGAATTCCACACCACGGTTTGGCCGTTGGCGTCGGAATTCTTGGTGTAGGTATAGGCCACGGCGCCGCCACCGCCGGTCTTGTTGATGGGCACCACCGGAACTTTCAGAATCTTACTCATTTCCTTGGCCAGCAGGCGGCCTTCGATATCGGCGCCGCCGCCGGCGCCGAAGGGAATGATGAAGGCAATCGGCCCGTTCGGGAACGCCTTCGCCGGGCCCGTAAAAAGCACCGGCAACACGAACGCCGTTGCTGCGGCGAGCGCGGTAACTTTGGTCAATATGGTTTTTAGTTTTGTCATGTTTTCCTCCCTAAGTGTGAATATCATAACCTCTAAATAAATTAAGTGTCGGTGATGTCGGCTCCTACGGCCTCGACGGCGGCGTTGGCGATGGCCTGGTCTTGTTCCCAATCGCCGCCGCTGACACCGATGCCACCGACGCAATGGCCGTCGATGAAAATCGGATAACCGCCTTCCATGGCGGTCCATCTCCCGGGCCCGGCGGCTAACGACAGCCCGATGGCGTGCAGGGTGTCCAAATCCTGTGCCTGGGCGCCTTTGGTGGTGGTCGGGCGGCGGTTGGATGCGGCGCAGACCGCCTTGGTGGTCGATGAATGAACGGTGTGAAAACGGCCGCCGTCCATGCGTTCCAGCAAGATGGTATGGCCGCCGGCATCGACGACGACAACGGTCACCGGAATATTGAATTCTTCGGCCCGGCCGATCGCCGCTTCCATCATTTTTTTTGCCCCGGCCGTTGTCAAACGCCGGGTATCGGCAAACGGCATAAGTGAATACCCCCCCGTAATAATTTCAACTATTTTAGTCAGGCCTCTTAAACCTTTAAACCTGTATTTTACGAATGCTTCCATTCGCCTATGTAATGCTTTGCCGGAGCTGGAACAGGCCATTGACAAGTCCGGGGTCAGCCCCTATTTTCCGCGCTCTTGTAGAAAACGGGCAGCCAAGACATGCCCGTCGTGAACGAACCGGAGCCAAGGCCATGAAGGTCAGAAATTCGCTGAAATCGGCTAAAACCCGCGATAAAAACTGCGTTATTGTGCGCCGCAAAGGCCGCGTTTACGTCATCAACAAGCGCAATAAGCGCTTCAAGGCCCGCCAAGGCTAAGCCGCTTTTGCGACCGGGAGACTATATCTCCCTTGGCTCCCTATTGGAAACCGCGACTCCCGTCGCGGTTTTTTGTTTTTCAGGCGGTTCCTAAATCTCATAGACTTGTCGCCTTAGCCTAAGGGAGGACAACAGCAATGGAGATGCCGGAACCGGACTCAGGCGTGATTGCGCGTCGCGCCCAGATCATCAAGGCCATGCAGGCGATCGTCTCGGGAGAAGGCGTGATCACCGACTCCGATGAGCTCCGCGTCTACGACCATGACGGCCTAATGGCGTACAAGGCGCTGCCGCTGATCGTGGTATTGCCCGAAACCACCGGGCAGGTCTCGGCGATCCTGAAATACGCCGCCGAAAACAACGTCAAGATCGTGCCCCGGGGCGCCGGCACCGGGCTTTCCGGCGGCGCGCTGCCGCTCGCCGACGCCATCACCGTGGGGCTCGCCAAGTTCAACACAATTCTCGACATTGATTTTGACAACCGCGCCGTCGTCGCCCAGCCGGGCGTCACCAATCTGGCCATCACCCAGGCGGTCGAACACGCCGGTTTCTATTACGCGCCCGACCCGTCTAGCCAGATCGCTTGCTCCATCGGCGGCAACATCGCCGAAAACGCGGGCGGCGTCCATTGCCTGAAATACGGGCTGACCACCAACAACGTGCTTGGCATCGAAATGGTGCTGATGTCCGGCGAAGTCGTTCGCATCGGCGGCAAGCACCTGGATTCCGGCGGCTACGACCTGTTGGGGGTGGCGACGGGATCAGAAGGGCTGTTGGGCGTCATTACCGAGGTCACGGTGCGGATTCTGCGCACACCGGAAACCGCCCGCGCCCTATTGATCGGGTTCCCTTCTAATGAGGCCGGCGGTGATTGCGTCGCCGCCATCATCGGCGCCGGCATTATCCCCGGCGGCATGGAGATGATGGACAAGCCGGCTATCCACGCCACCGAGGATTTTGTCCACGCCGGATATCCCTTGGACGTACAGGCGCTACTGATCGTCGAACTGGATGGCCCTAAGGCCGAGGTCGACCACCTGATCGAGCGGGTCGATGCCATCGCCCGGCAAACCGGGGCCAGCTACCTCCGCGTCAGTCAGTCCGACGAAGAACGCCAGGTCTTCTGGTCGGGCCGCAAGAACGCCTTTCCGGCGGTCGGGCGTATTTCGCCGGATTACCTTTGCATGGACGGTACCATCCCCCGAAACCGCCTCGCCGATGTCCTGAACAGGGTGGCGGAACTGTCGGAAAAATACGGCCTTCGCGTCGCCAATGTTTTTCATGCCGGCGACGGCAACCTGCACCCGTTGATTTTGTTTGATGCCAACCAGCCCGGCGAGTTGGAAAACGCCGAAAAATTCGGCGCCGATATCCTGCGTTACTGCGTCGAGGTCGGCGGCGTGCTGACCGGTGAACACGGCGTCGGCATCGAAAAACGCGACCTGATGGGGGAAATGTTCACCGACGACGACTTGAAACAGCAGCAACGGTTGAAATGCGCCTTCGACCCGAGCCAGCTTCTTAATCCCGGCAAGGTCTCCCCCACACTGCACCGCTGCGCCGAGCTCGGCCGCATGTTCGTGCATCAGGGCAAGCTGCCGTTCCCGGACATCCCCCGGTTTTAAGGAATGGGTCCGATGAAATTATTGGCAAGGTCAATGATGGTTTCCCTGGTGCTGGGGCTATCTGTTTCCGGCGCCGAGGCCGATGAGCTTACCCTGATCGACGCCCACAGCCAGATCGATCAATTCGTCGACCGTTCGACGATCGTGCCGCTGATGGACAAGGCCGGTATCCGCCACGTCATTATCTCGGCCCGGGGTAAGGTCAATCCCAAACAAATTACCGGCTTGGCGGCCAAGCATCCGGACCGCATTACCGCCTCGGTCCGGTCCAAGGGCGGGCATTATTCAGCCGCCCTGCCCAAGTGGTTCAAGTTCATGAAAAAACAATTGGCCATGCCCGGTTTCGGGGCCATGGCCGAGGTCATTATGTGGCATGCCCAGAAGGGCCAAAAGGCCGAGAAAGTCGTGGTCCCGCCCGACGACAAAAGGGTCCGATTGGCGCTCAAGGGAGCGAAGGAAAAAGGCTGGCCGTTTGTCATTCACATCGAATTTGCGGCCTCGCAATCGCCCGAAACCTTCATGAAAAAGATGGAAGGTATGCTGGCGAACAACCCGGACACGCCGTTTGCCCTTATTCACATGGGGCAGTTGGAATCCAAGGAAGCCGCCCGGCTTCTGGCCAAGCATCCGAATTTTCATTTTATGGTCTCTCATGCCAATCCGATTACCGGAGCCAAGTCCGCCCAGCCCTGGATCGACCTGTTTGACGGCGGGGCATCGTTGGCGCCCCGCTGGAAGGCATTGTTCGTCAAATATCCGGACCGTTTTATCCTCAATTTCGATAATGTTTTCGAAGACCATTGGAGCGACTTGTATGTCAAACAGGCGGCATTGTGGCGAAAGGCGTTGGCGGAACTGCCCGCCGGCGTCGCCAGTAAAGTCGCCCATGAAAATGCCGAACGCCTGTGGAAGTTGCCGACGGCCCGATGACCGAAACCCTTAAACCCGAAACCGCCGGTCAGGTTCTCGACGCCATCAAATGGGCGGCGGCAGACGGTGTGCCGCTGGCGGTGCGGGGGCAAGGGTCCAAGGATGGCTTCGGCCGCGCCGTCGATATCCCTCATTGCCTGGACGTCTCGGGCTTGTCCGCGATCTTGGCCTATGAGCCGAGCGAACTGTACATGACGGCATTGGCCGCGACGCCGGTGGCGGAGATCGAAGCGGCGTTGCGCCAAAACAATCAGCACATGGCCTTCGAGCCGCCCAACTTGGGCCTCCTCTACGGCGGCGAAGGCGACGAGGCCGAAGGCAGCATCGGCGGCGCCATCGCCTGTAACCTGGCCGGTCCCCGGCGCATCCAGGCCGGTGCGGCGCGCGATCACTTTTTGGGCTTCAACGCCGTCAGCGGCAGGGGTGAGGTCTTCAAGTCCGGCGGCACCGTGGTCAAAAACGTCACCGGGTTTGACTTATCAAAGCTGCTGGCCGGTTCCTTCGGCACCCTGGCGGTGATGACCGACGTTAGCTTTAAGGTCATGCCGGCGGCGGAGAAAACCCGCACCGTCCTGGTTCTGGGCGCGGACGATGCTCAAGCCATGAAGGCAATGGCGGCGGCGCTGGGCAGCGCCAACGAGGTTTCCGCCGCCGCCCACCTGCCCATCGCGACCGCCTCCCTTTCCGGCGTATCGTACGTTTCCGGCGCCGGCCAGGCGGTGACGGCGGTTCGCGTCGAAGGCCCCGGCCCGTCGGTTGAACACCGCGCAAGGGCGCTGACGGACCTTTTGAAGGAATTCGGCGAGATCGAAGAACTGCACTCGGAAAATTCGGCGCTGCTGTGGCGGGAAATCCGCGATGTCCGGTTGTTTGAGGCCGGCGACAATCAAATCTGGCGCTTATCCGTGCCGCCCGCCACCGGTGCCGATGTCGCGGCGTCCCTGGCCGCCGAAATTGGCGGCCGGGTCTTTTATGACTGGGGCGGCGGCCTGATCTGGCTTTCCATGGAGCCTCAACCGGATGCCGCCCATGACACGGTTCGCGCCGCCGTTGCCGCTGCCTCGGCATCCGGGGGCCACGCGACGCTGATCCGCGCCGCCGCCGACGTCCGCGCCAAGGCGCCGGTGTTCGAGCCGCAATCGGGTGCGCTCAAGGACCTGTCGGCCCGGGTCAAGCAAGGTTTCGATCCCAACGGCGCTCTCAACCCCGGCCGCATGGTCGAGGGGGAGTAAGGCGCATGCAAACCGATTTCACCCCCGCCCAACTCGCCGATCCCGAGATCAAGGTCGCCGACGATATCCTGCGCAAGTGCGTGCATTGCGGGTTCTGCACGGCGACCTGCCCGACCTATGTGTTGTTGGGCGACGAGCTGGACGGCCCCCGTGGCCGCATCTATATGATCAAGAACATGCTGGAGTCCGACGCGCCGGCGCCGGCAAAGGTGGTCAAGCACATCGACCGGTGTCTCACGTGCCTGTCATGCATGACAACGTGTCCGGCCTCGGTCGATTACATGCACCTGGTCGACCGCGCCCGCGCCCGCATCGAGGAAACTTATCCCCGCCCGCTGGCGGACCGGTGGTTGCGATCCCTGTTGGCGGCCGTGGTGCCGAACCCCGGATTGTTCCGCTGGGCCTTGATCGGGGCGCGTCTGGCCCGGCCCTTCAAGGCATTGGCGCCGGGACGGCTGAAGGGCATGATTGCGATGGCGCCGAAAACCATTCCGCAGCCCTCCAAAACCGGCCAAGCCCAGGTCTTCAACGCCGAAGGCCAACGGCGCAAACGGGTCGTGCTGATGACCGGTTGCGCCCAGCAGGTGCTGCGCCCGGCCATCAACGAGGCGACGATCAGGCTGCTCACCCGCCACGGCTGCGAGGTCGTCATCCCGGAAGGCGGCGGCTGTTGCGGCGCCCTGGTTCATCATATGGGCCGCGAGGAAGACGCCCACGCCCAGGCCAAGGCCAATATCGCCGCCTGGGAGAAAGCCGACGTTGACGGCTCAGCTGAAGACGGGGGCTTGGACGCCATCGTCATCAATGCATCGGGCTGCGGCACCACGGTCAAGGACTACGGCTGGATGCTGAAGGATGATCCGGACTGGGCCGAACGGGCGGAAGCCATCTCAGGCCTGACGTGCGACGTTACCGAAATCCTGAGTGACCTGGTTCTTAGCGCCGCCGCCCCTCAATCCCGGCCAACCGTGACCTATCATTCGGCGTGCTCCATGCAGCACGGACAGCAAATCCGCGAGCAGCCGAAAGATCTGTTGCGCGGCGCCGGGTTCGAGGTTCTGGAACCGGCCGAAGGGCATCTTTGTTGTGGCTCCGCCGGCACCTTTAATCTGTTGCAGCCCGAACTGGCGGGACGGCTGCAGGCGCGCAAGATCGAAAACCTGAAAAAAACCGGCGGCCGGATCATCGCCACCGGCAATATCGGCTGTCTGGTGCAGATCGCCGAAGGCTTTGCGGGTGAAGGAGAAGGCGAGTCCGGAGGCGGGGTTGCCGTCGTCCATACCGTGGAACTCCTGGATTGGGCCACCGGCGGACCGAAACCGCCGGGAGTGTAAACCTTGTCGGCGGCAGGCGGTGAGGTTAATTTACGCCGAAATAACGATGACACCGGGAAGGATATTCAAAATGGCCGAAGCCGAGGCCGCCAAGCGCGTCAACGACGACCTTCTCGATGCTCTTCGCGGCATCGTCGGCGACCGGTTATCGACGACCGACGCGGTGCTGGGCCAACATGGCCGGGACGAAACCTACCACACCCCGCATCCGCCCGATGTGGTGGTGTTCCCCGAGACCACCGAGGAAGTTAGCCGGATTGTCGGCCTTTGCGCGGAACGCGAGGTTCCGGTCATACCCTTCGGTACCGGCACCTCGCTGGAAGGCCACGTGGCGGCGTTAGAGGGCGGAGTCTGCATCGATCTTACCCGCATGAACGAGGTGATCCGGGTCAATGCCGATGACATGGACGTCACCGTCCAGGCCGGCGTCACCCGCAAGCAGCTCAACGAACACCTTCGCGATACCGGGCTGTTCTTTCCCGTTGATCCCGGCGCCGATGCGTCGCTGGGCGGGATGACGGCGACCCGGGCATCCGGCACGACGACGGTGCGCTACGGCTCGATGCGCGAAAACGTGCTGGCCTTGGCCGTGGTGCTGGCCGACGGCCGCGTCATCAACACCAGCCGCCGGGCCAGGAAGTCGGCGGCGGGGTATGACCTGACCCGCTTGTTTGTCGGCTCGGAAGGGACATTAGGGGTGATCACGGAAGTGACGCTGAGGCTGTTTGGCATCCCGGAAGCCATTTCCGCCGCTCTCTGCCCGTTCCCGGATCTGGCATCGGCGGTCAACACGTCGATCCGGACCATTCAGATGGGGGTGCCGGTGGCCCGCATCGAACTGATGGACGAAGTCCTGATGGAGGCCATCAACAAAAATTCGAATTTGGAGTACTCGCTGCAGCCGACGCTGCTTTTCGAGTTTCATGGGTCAGCTTTGGGCGTCGTCGAGCACGCCGAAACGGTCCAGGCCATTGCCGCCGAATTCGGCGCGGAGGAATTTCAATGGGAGACCAAGGCCGAAGACCGCAACCGCCTGTGGCAGGCCCGCCACGACGCCTATTATGCCTGTCTGGCGCTCAGGCCCGGCGCCAAGGGGTTTTCCACGGACGTTTGCGTGCCGATTTCACGGTTGGTCGAATGCGTCACCGAGACCCGGCGCGATATCGATGAGACCGGCCTGGTCGCCCCCATTGTCGGCCATGTCGGTGACGGCAACTTCCATGTCGTTGTGGTGATGGATTTCGACGATTTGGGCGAAGTCGCCCGGGCCAAGGCCTTTAACGAACGGCTGGTGACCCGGGCGCTGGCCATGGACGGGACCTGTACCGGCGAACACGGCATCGGCCACGGCAAGATCGAGTTCCTGACCGCCGAACACGGTGAAGCCGTCAGCGTCATGCGGGCGTTGAAGATGGCTATCGATCCTCAGAACATCATGAATCCCGGCAAGATCGTTCGCGTCTGATGGACAATCCGGCAAGGATGTTGCGCCAGCTTTTCGATGCCGCCGTCGACGCGGCCGACCCGGCGCTGTGCGTGCCCCGGTATCTTCCGGACTTGTCGGACCTGTCAGACTTAAGTGGGAAAGCCCGCCTTGTCGTCGTCGGCGCCGGCAAGGCCTCGGCGTCGATGGCGCGCGCCGTCGAAGACTGCTGGAGCGGCGATCCCGACAACCTTAGTGGCCTGGTCGTCACCCGATACGGCTGCGGGGTGCCGTGTGATCGTATTGAAATCGTCGAAGCCGCGCATCCGGTCCCCGACGCCAACGGCCTTGAGGCGGCGGGGCGGATTTTAGAGATGGCGCTTGGGCTTGGCGCCGATGATACGTTGCTGTGCCTGATATCCGGCGGCGGCTCGGCGCTGTTGTCGTTGCCGGCTGAAGGTTTAACGTTTGAAGACAAACAAGCGGTCAATGCGGCGTTGCTGCGCTCCGGCGCCACCATCGGTGAGATGAATTGTGTGCGCAAACACTTGAGCGCCATCAAGGGCGGGCGTCTGGCCCAAGCGGCGGCGCCGGCACGGGTGATTAGCCTGTTGATCTCCGACGTTCCCGGCGACGATGCGGCGGTAATCGCGTCCGGTCCCACCGTCGCCGACGGTACCACCACTGCCGACGCCCAGGCGGTCCTCGAAAGGTATTCCATTGAGGTGCCGGATGGCGTGACCGCATGGCTGAGCAGGGCTGATGCGGAAACCCCGAAACCCGGAGATGGTTTTTTTGACGCCGCCGAGACGCGGATGATCGCCCGCCCCCAGGGCAGCCTGGAAGCGGCGGCGGAAAAAGCAAAAGAACTGGGTCTGGCGCCGTTGATCCTGGGCGATGCTATCGAAGGCGAGGCCCGTGACGTCGCCCTGGAACACGCCCATTTGGCGCTTAGCGTCGCCGCCGGTGACGGCCCGGTCAAGGCGCCGGCGGTATTGCTGTCCGGCGGTGAGGTTACGGTGACGATCAAGGGCAAAGGACGGGGCGGTCCCAACACCGAATACCTGCTGGCCATGGCCCAGGCGCTCGAAGGTGCGGACGCCATCCATGCCCTAGCCTGTGATACCGACGGCATCGACGGCTCGGAAGACAATGCCGGCGCGGTGATCGGGCCGGAAACCCTTGCCCGCGCCAGGGACGCGGGTCTGGACGTCGGTGAATATCTGGGCGCCAACGACGCCTATAGTTTTTTTGAGGCCCTCGACGATCTGGTCGTCACCGGCCCGACGCTGACCAACGTTAACGATTTTCGGGCTATACTGGTGCTTCACTAAAACTTGACCCGGCTGCCGTTTGCCCTTGCCGGACACTGACACTACACTCGCTAAAAGGCCTCCAAATGCCGCCGATCCGGGAGAAACACGCGTGAAGAAAATCTTATGGGCCATCGCCGGTTTGTTGGTGATTGTCGCCGCCGCCGTGCTGATCGGGCCCGGCATGGTCGATTGGAATCAGTACAAAAGCGATATCCAGACCCAGGCCAAGAACGCTACCGGGCGCGATTTGGTCATTAACGGCGATATTTCCATCGCCGTCCTGCCCAAACCGGCCCTGATTGCCCAAAACGTCCTGCTCGCCAACATCCAGGGCGCCGCATCCAAGAACATGGTGCGCCTGAAGTCCTTAGAGATTCGTATCGCCCTGGCGCCGCTGTTGGGCGGGCAGGTCAAGGTCGAACAGGTCAAGCTGGTCAACCCGGAAATCGAACTGGAAGTCCTCGCCGATGGCCGCCGCAATTGGGTGTTCGAGGTCGGCGGGCAAAAAGCCACAACCGGAAAAACCGCAACGGTGCCGCTGCCCGCAGGTCCGGCACCGGCACCATCACCGGCACCGGCACCGGGGTCCGTTCCCCCCATTGCCCTTGATAACGTCAGCGTCGAAAACGGCACCCTGACCTACCGGGATGCCAAAGGCGGCATCCTTGAGCGGATCGAGAAAATCAACGCCACCTTCGCCGCCGCTTCGCTGGCGGGACCGTTCGAAACCGCTGGCGGACTTAAGGTTCGCGGCGTGCCCTTGAACTATGATCTCAATGTCGGCGAGATCATCCACGCGCGCACGGTGCCGTTTAATTTGAAGCTGGGCATGACGCCCGGCGCCTTGGCCCTGCAAATGAACGGGACCCTGGTCGGCATCGCCGATACGCCCAAGATCAAGGGAAAGATCAAGGGCGAAGGCACGTCCCTGGCCGCCGTGATCCAGGCGATCCGCCCGGGCGCCTTGCCGGGGCCGTTGGCGCAGGCCTTCGGGATTGAGGCCGCCGTCACCGCCGGCGCCGATGGCGCCGAGGCGAAGGGGTTCTCGGTTCGGCTCGGCAGCACCCAGGCAACCGGCGATGTCAACGTGACCTTGGGCAAGAAGGCCAACGTCGCGGTGCGCTTGGCGGCCAATCGGATCGACATGGATAAATGGCTAAGCCTGCCCGAGGCATCGGCCCAGGCTGCCGGACCCTCCAAGACCGAGCCGAAGCCGCCGGTATCAACGCCCGCCGGGGGCGGCGGCAAAGCGGCGGCTGGGACGGCGATGTCTCTGCCCGGCGACGTCAACGCCTCGCTGGCTTTTTCCGCCGAGGCCATAACCTATCGCAACGGTGTCATCCGCAACGCGTTGATGAACGCCGAATTGGCCAATGGTGAAATTACCCTGTCCCAGCTTTCGGCGCAGTTCCCCGGCGGATCCGACCTGGCGGTTTTCGGTTTCGTTACGGTGGCCAAAGGTGAACCCCGCTTCGAAGGCGAATTGGAAAGCACGGTCAACGACCTTCGTGGCGTGCTCAAGTGGCTGGGCACCGAAATCAAGGACATCGCGCCCGACCGGCTGCGCAAGATGACGCTGGCGACCCGGGTGGTAGCGGGGCCGGAAAATGTGCAGTTGACGGGCCTCGACCTGCAATTTGATTCTTCCCGGCTGACCGGTGGCGTCACCCTGGCGTTGACCCGCAGGCTGTCCTTCGGCGCCGATGTCACCATTAACCGGCTTAACCTGGACGCTTATTTGCCGAAGCCGGGTGTAACAAAGAAGGCGGAACCGAAGGCCGCTGCTGCGGCTTCGGACAAGGGTAAAGACCAGGGTAAAGACCAGGGAAAAGATAAGAGCCAAGCGGCGGCGCCATTTGCGGCGCTCAAGCCCCTGACCCTGCTGGACGCCAACCTCAAGGCGCGGGTCAAGACCCTGGTGTTTCGCGGCAATCCCGTCAAAAACGCATTTTTCGATGGCACTCTTTATAACGGCAAGCTCGATATCCGCCGTCTCAGCATTGCCCGGGCCGCAGGCGGGGCGTTGTCGGCCGCCGGCACCCTCGACGGGCTTGGCGGAGAACCCAAGGCTCAAGCGCTGACGTTCAAGGCCAACGCCGCCGATGTCGCCAAGGTGTTGCAGCTGGTCGGTGAGACACCGCCCCCGGTGCTCAAGGGTTTAGGCCCGGTGGCCGTGGACGGGCGTATCGACGGTTCCCTGCTGGCGCCGAAAATCAAGGTCAACCTGACCGGCGCCGGTGCCACGGCGACTCTGTTCGGGCAAATCGACGGGCTGGCGATTGTTCCGACCGCCAAAAAGCTGACCCTTCAACTCAAAGCCAAGGACGCGACGCGGTTGCTAAAATTAGCAGGCGTTGGCGCGGCAACCGCCAAAAAGCTGGGGCCGGTCACGGTCGCCGGCGTGATCGACGGCAATTTGCTAACCCCTGCCATCACCCTTGACGTGAAAGCCGCCGGCGGCAGCGTCGCCATTTACGGGACCGTGAACACGCTTCCCATCGGCGATATGGCCAACGTCACCGTTAACGTCCGCCACCCCAATTTGGCGCGCCTGCTGAGGACCGTCGCCCAAGGATACCGGCCGTCGGGGAAAATCGGCGCCCTTGATGTTAGTGCCCGGCTTCGCGGTGGACCGAAGGAGATCACCCTGACCGAGCTGATGCTCAAGGCCGGTGCTGCCAGCTTGTCGGGTGATGTGGTCGCCGGCCTAACGGGTGCGCGACCCAACATCAAGGCCAACCTGAACGCCGGCGCCATCGTCATCGACCCGTTTCTGCCGGCGCAAAAGACGGCGGCATTGTGGCGGGGGTTGAAAATCATTCCCGTCGCCACCCGTAGGCGTAATTCCCGTTGGTCCAGCGACCCCGTCGACCTATCGGGCCTGGATGGAATCGACGCTCAAATCGCCCTGAAATCGCCGTCGCTTCAATTTCAAAAATACAAGCTGAACAACGCCGACCTGTCTTTGCGTTTAGGCAATGGTCAGATCAGCGCCGACAAACTGACCGGCGTTCTTTTCGGCGGCGCCCTGCAGGCGACGGCAAAGGCAACGACGACCACCCGCCCGCGCATTGAAACCGTCGTCGCGGTTGAAAACGTCAACGTCGGCGCCGCCACCCGGGCGCTCACCGGGAAGGCCGTGGCATCGGGAAAAATGGGCCTAAGGGCAAATCTTAAAACCTCCGGTGCGTCCATCGCCGGCATGATCAGCGGCCTGGCCGGCAACGGTTCGGTGCGCATGAAGGGGGTCGACGTCAAGCAAGGCAACACCGGCACCATGATGGCCGGCGCCCTGGGGCTGGTCACGGCGCTTAATCAATTCTCCGGGGCTTTCGGCGGCGCCAACAAAGCCGCCGGCCTGGTCGATCTGTCGGGAAGTTTTAATATCAGGAACGGCATCGCCTCGTCTCGCGATATCAAGGTGGCGGCCAGCATGGGCGACGGCACCGCCGCCGGGACCATCGATCTGCCCCGCTGGCTGATCGACGTCAAAGGTCAGGTGCAGTTGTCCCAGAACTTCCTGACCGCGCTGATTTCCCGTCAGACCAACCGCAACATTACCCAGTCGGTGCCGTTCACGGTTCGCGGCCGCCTCGATAAACCGACCATCAACCTGAATACATCGAAGCTGCCCGGTGGCGCCTTGCCGATACCGGGCATCGATAAGCTGCTCAAGAAAGCGCCCAAGGGCGTCGGCAGCATTTTGCAGGGGATTCTCGGTGGCGGCGCGCCGCAGCCACAACCTAGCCCTGCGCCCTCCGGCAACGAGCCGCCCCCGCCGCAGCCTCAACAGCCCCAACAGCAGCCCCAACAGGTCGATCCCGTCCAACAGCTGCTGAAGGGCTTGTTCAAGTAGCGCTAGAGCAAATCCCGAGCAAATGGGCTCATTTGCGACGACGAATTTGCGGTTATTTAAGGGGCGCAATTGCGCAACACGAAGACTCTGATCGCGCTGGACAGGTTGCCGGGCGTGGCCGCCGGCCGCTGTTGATCGATTTCGGCGATCTGGGCATTGAGCGACAGCCCGCGTCTTTCGGCAATTTCCTTGAGCTGCTGCCAGAAGGCTTGTTCCAGGGATACCGAGGTGGCGTGCCCGGCGATGGTCACCGACCGCTTGCGGATGCGGGCCAATGAGGTATCGGGCGCGGTGTCGGGTATGTCCGTCATAACAAATTCTGGCCAAGCATCAGCACCGCCATCACCAGCAAAATCGCCCCCGATGCCCGGTTGACGGCCAGCAGCACGGTGGGGTTGGACATCCAGCGGCGCAGCGCGTCCGCCGCCAGCGCGATCGGCGCCTGCCAGATGGTGTTGATGACGATCATGATCACCGACAGCCCGATCAACTGTTCGGTGACGTTGTCGCGCTGGTAATCGACGAAGTTGGGATACAGCGCCAGGAAGATCAAAATCACCTTGGGATTGAGCAGGTTGCACAGCGCCGCTTCGCGCAGCGCTTGGCCGGTGCTCGGGGCGGAAGTCCCGCCGGCGTCGTCGAAGGCCAGTCCGCCGCCGCCCTTGAGGCTTTTGAAGCCGAGCCAGGCCAGATACGCGGCGCCTGCGACGGCGACCCCCTTCAGCAATACCGGTGACGAGGCGATGACCAGGGAAATGCCGGCCACCGCCAGCAGGGTATGGACGACGAGGCCCAGCTGCACGCCCGATACCGCCGCCAATCCCGCGCCGCGGCCATTATTGAGGGCATGGCGCAGGATAATGAGGGTGTCCGGCCCCGGTGAGATAATCAGCGCGATGGAAGTGGCGAGAAAACCGGCGAGCACGGTGGGGTCAGTGGGGAACATCCGGCCTACACCCATCCCAGGAATTGAACGATGGCTTTAAGCGCGCTTTGCCAGTGTTCGGTCTCGGTGAAGCCGGACTTCTTCCTCGGCTTGAACCCGTGATCGCCATCTTCCAGCCAATGCATGGTGATGGACTTCGACAACGTGTAGGTCTCGATATCGTCGCGGCTGCCTAATGTGTCCCGCGTGCCCTGGCAAAACAGCGAAGGCGTCTTGAGGCCCTCAAGATGCGCCAAGCGCTCCGGGTTTATCGGCTTGCCCGGCCCGTGAAAAGGATACCCTAAACAGACCAGCCCCCGCACCCCGGTTTCATCGGCGACCATGGAGGCGATGCGCCCGCCCATGGACTTGCCGCCGATGACCAGGCTGGAAGCGCCGATTTCCTCGATCACGTCGCGCCAGGCGTCGAGCAGGATCGGCGCCCGGTTCGGCGGTTTTTTGATGCCGCTCTCCCGGCGCTCCACCATGTAGGGGAATTCGAAGCGGGCGGCGCGAAAGCCCGCTTGCGCCAGTCCTTCGGCGAACGCTTCCATGAACGGGCTATCCATCGGCGCGCCGGCGCCATGGGCCAGCGCCACGGTCAACGGCGCGTCCCCGGCTCCGTTATAGAGGATGGTGGGCATGGTCAGCCGTTATGATTGGGGGCCGGGGTAGGCGAACTCGGCGAAAAAATCGTTGCCTTTGTCATCGACAATAATAAACGCCGGGAAGTCTTCGACCTCGATCTTCCAGATCGCTTCCATGCCCAATTCCTCGTATTCGACCAGTTCCACCTTTTTGATGCAGACCTGGGCCAGGCGCGCCGCCGGGCCGCCGATGGAGCCCAGATAAAAGCCGCCGTTGTCCTTGCAGGCCTGGGTCACCGCGCCCGACCGGTTGCCCTTGGCCAGCATGATCATCGAGCCGCCGGCTTGCTGGAAAAGATCGACATAGGAATCCATGCGTCCCGCCGTGGTCGGGCCGAACGAGCCCGACGCCATGCCTTCCGGCGTCTTCGCCGGACCGGCGTAATAGACGCCATGGTCTTTGAAATAGTCCGGCAGGCCGTCGCCGGCGTCGAGCCGTTCCTTGAGCTTGGCGTGGGCGATATCGCGGGCGACGATGATCGAGCCCGACAGGCTCAGGCGCGTCTTCACCGGGTGCTTGGAAAGCTCGGCCAGGACGTCGGCCATCGGCGCATTCAGGTCGATTTCGACGACATCGCCGCCGCCATCAGCATCGAGATGATCGTCGGTGACGTCGGGCAGGTATCGGGACGGGTCGGTTTCCAGTTGTTCCAAAAACACCCCATCGGCGGTGATTTTGCCGAGGATCTGGCGGTCGGCGGAACACGACACGCCGATGCCGACCGGGCACGAGGCGCCGTGGCGCGGCAGGCGGATGACGCGAACATCGT
Source organism: Rhodospirillales bacterium (assembly GCA_036011805.1). Taxonomy (GTDB): domain Bacteria; phylum Pseudomonadota; class Alphaproteobacteria; order Rhodospirillales; family Casp-alpha2; genus Casp-alpha2. Next base: position 1,511 of record DASCOC010000288.1, on the reverse strand, counting down.
GGCAGAAATATTTACCGCCGAACTGTGCCCCGATGCCGAGGTTCTGCGTCAGCTCGTGGACTTTTTGTTCCCATTCCAGGTCGCGAAAGGCCTGGCCGAATTCGTTGCCTTTGCTCGGCAGGTCATCCAGGGCATGGCAGCTGGCCAGCTTCACCGTTTTCAGGTTCAGCTCGGCCGAGGTGCCGCCGATGACCACGGCCAGATGATATGGCGGGCACGCCGCGGTGCCCAAGGTGCGGAGTTTCTCGTCCAGCCACCGGGTCAGGCTTTCCGGGTTCAGCAACGCCTTGGTTTCCTGGAACAGGAAGCTCTTGTTGGCCGAGCCGCCGCCTTTGGCGATAAACAGGAATTTATAGGCGTCGCCGTCGTTCGCGTAGATATCAATCTGGGCCGGCAGGTTGGTGCCGGTGTTGGTTTCCGTGAATAGGTCCAGCGGCGCCACCTGGCTGTAGCGCAGGTTGGTTTCGGTATAGGTCTTGAGCACGCCTTGCGCCAACGCAGCTTCGTCGCCGCCGCCGGTCCAGACGTTGCCGCCCTTCTTGCCCATAATGATGGCGGTGCCGGTGTCCTGGCACATGGGCAGCACGCCGCCGGCGGCGATATTGGCGTTTTTCAACAGGTCCAGGGCGACGAAGCGGTCGTTGTCCGACGCCTCTTCGTCATCGAGGATGCCGGCCAGTTGTTCAAGGTGCTGGGGCCTGAGCAGGTGCGAGATATCCTTGAAGGCCTCCTCCGCCAACAGGGTCAGGGCCTCAGGCGCCACTTTCAGCACGGTTTCGCCCTCGAAGGTCGCCGTTGAGACATGCGCATCGGTCAGCTTGCGCCAGGGCGTATCGGCGCCGGTCTCATTTCTCCCCAGGGGAAACATTTCGTGATGGTCGTAATCACTCATGGGTCTGTCCTGACGTGACGGGGGGCTTGGTTATTTTTTACGAAAGGCGTCCAGCGCGATGACTTCACCCGTTGCCGGGCCGACGGCCGGGGCGGCCTCTTCCTCGGCCAGGTCGCCGTCTGTGCCGGGTTCGTCGGTATCGAAGTTCTGCGCCGCCGATGCATCCAAGTGCAGTTCGCTTTCCGGCTCGTTGGACATTTTCAGTTGCAGGCCGAAGTTCACCGACGGGTCGGCGAAGGACACCATCGCTTCGAAGGGAATGCGAAGGCGCTCGGGCTTGCCCCTGAATTTAAGCGTCACCCAGACGGCGTCCTCGTTGACGATCAGTTCATCGAACTGGTGTTGCAGGACGATGCTCATTTCTTCCGGGTGCTCGGCTTTTAGGTAGGCAGGAATTTCGACGCCCTCGACATCGGTTCGGTAGGATAGATAGAAGTGATGCTCGCCGGGCAGGCCGTTCTCGGCGGCGTAATCCAGTGACCGCCGGATAACGCTCTTGAGCGCCTCCTCGATCCATATGTCATATTGGAAAGGATCCTGGTCCATGCATTCTTTCTAGCCCTTCACCGGCTGTCTTGAAAGGCATAATAAACGTCTGAATGTATACAAAAATAAAGTG
>DASCOC010000287.1:0-2317 GCA_036011805.1 Rhodospirillales bacterium | reverse complement strand
TTTCCAGAAAGCTGTCATATGAATCCCCCGGAATCCCTTAGACAAGCGTTTTTATAGCATTTTTTTTAATCATTATAATTACTAAATTTGGCTACCCTTTTTTCTTGCATCCCCAGCCAGTGGCATTACCCTTTTCAGGTAATACTATCAAACGGGACTAACCCGTGGCCTATTCGTAAAGAAAACACGATTCCGGGAGGATCCTATGGCTTCAAAAGCGCCATCCGGGCCGAGAGTCGCCGCCATCGTCGGCCCCTACCTTTGTGGAAAAACAGCCCTGTTGGAAAGTCTCCTGACGCTGACCGAGGCGATCGGGCGCAAGGGCTCGTCCAAGGAAGGCTATGCCGTCGGTGACGGAACGCCGGAAGCGAAAAAACGTCAGATGAGCACCGAGGTCAACATCGCCTCCACCGAGTATTTAGGAGAGCCCTGGACGTTTCTCGACTGCCCCGGTTCGGTTGAAATGATTCAAGAATCCATCAACGCCTTGATGGTGGCCGACGCCGCCGTCGTCGTCTGCGAAGCCGATGCATCAAGAGCCCTGATCGTGGCGCCGGTGCTAAAGTTCCTGGACGAAAAAGACATTCCCCATATCTTGTTCATCAACAAGATGGATACCGCCATTTCCAGCGTCAAGGAGACCCTTGAGGCGTTACAGGTTCATTCCAAACGCCCGTTGGTGCTTCGCGAAGTTCCCATTCGAGAAGACGATACCATCATCGGGCACGTAGACCTGGTCAGCGAACGGGCCTTCGAATGGGCCTCCGGCAAGCCCTCGGAATTGATCGAAATTCCCGGCCCCGTGCAGGACCGCGAAGCCGAAGCCCGCACCGAACTATTGGAAAGTCTTGCTGATTTCGATGACACCCTGCTGGAAAGCCTGCTGGAAGACGTCATCCCGTCAACGGAAGAAATTTACAACAGCCTGACCAATGATCTGCAACGCAGTTTCATTGTGCCGGCGTTTATCGGTTCTGCCGAACAAGACAACGGCATCCGCCGGCTGATGAAAGCGTTGCGCCACGAATGCCCGGAAGCGCCGGCATCGGCCGAGCGGCTCGGCATTGAGGGTGGTGACGGGGTGCTGGCGCAAGTATTCAAGACCGTTCACGCCGGCCATGCCGGAAAAATGAGCTTTGCCCGCATTTGGCGGGGCGACGCCACCGACGGCATGACCCTCAATGACGAAAGGGTCAGCGGCATGCATCGGGTGCTGGGACAAAAACACGAAAAGATTAGCAAAGCCGCAGCTGGGGAGGTGGTCGCCCTGGGCCGGATGGAAAGTGTCCAAACCGGCGCCACTCTGTCCGAAAATGCCAACGGCGCCGATATCGAATGGCCCGACGCGCTCAAACCCCTGTTCGCGTTATCCATCCATGCCGAACACCGCGACGATGAGGTCAAGCTTTCCGGCGCGCTGGCCAAGCTGGCCGACCAGGACCCGTCGATTTCCTTCGGACCTGACCCGGATACCGGGGAATTCCTGCTTTGGGGTCAAGGGGAAATGCATTTGCTGGTCACCATTGACCGTCTCATGGATCGCTACGGCTTGAATATTTTGTCGGACCGGCCCCGAATTCCCTATAAGGAAACCATCAGGAAGCCGATTTCCCAACACTCCCGGCACAAAAAGCAATCGGGTGGGCACGGAGAATTCGGAGACGTCCACCTGGACATCAAGCCCCTGCCACGCGGTTCTGGCTTCCAATTCGATCAAACCATCACCGGCGGCGTCGTGCCCAAACAATATATTCCGGCGGTCGAACACGGGGTTAAGGATTTCATGGCGCGCGGTCCATTAGGGTTTAGCGTCGTCGACCTTTCGGTGACCCTGACCGACGGACAGTTCCATGCCGTCGACAGTTCCGAAATGGCGTTCAAGAAAGCCGCCGGCCAGGCCATGCGCGAGGGAATGCCCAAATGTAACCCGGTGCTGTTGGAACCCATCTTCAAGGTCGAAATCGTCTTGCCCAATGAATTCACGTCGAAAATTCAACGCCTGATCAGTGGACGGCGGGGGCATATTCTGGGCTTCGACGCAAAACACGGTTGGGACGGCTGGGACGAGGTTTCGGTTCAGTTGCCGCAGTCGGAAATGCACGATCTGATCATCGAACTGAGGTCGATGACCCAGGGCGTCGGCACCTTCCAATATGAATTCGACCATCTGCAGGAATTGTCGGGGAAGGATGCCGATACCGTCGTTTCCCAACGCGAAGCCGCCCTGGCAAATTAAAGCTCCTGCTTAAAAGCAAAAAGGCCGTTTAATACAATGGGTTGAATGGCCTTTTCAGTATGGTTAACGCCGATACAGGTT
>DASCOC010000286.1:0-5380 GCA_036011805.1 Rhodospirillales bacterium | reverse complement strand
CCGGCGACGGTTTTCCTTATGTCGATGGCATGCGCAAATTTAAGGAATCAGTCGAGGCCCTTTCCGGCGGTGACATAAAGGTGACGATTTACATTGGCGGCCAACTTGGCAACGAACGGGAAATCAACGAGGCAATCCTCGAGGGTTCCGTCCATCTGGGTATCGGGGCCGGTTCGATGGCCAATTTGGCGCCGATCTACAATTTGGTCCAGGTGCCGTTCCTGGTGCAAGGCCAAAAGCACATGAACGCCATCGCCGACGGCCCCGTCGGCGTGAAGATCGCCGCCCTGATCGAGAAGCAGGCCGGCTTCCGGGTGCTGGGCTGGTGGAGCACCGGTGACAGCCCAATCGAAACCGTTAAGGCCCCGGTCACCAAGCCCAGCGATATGAAGGGCGTAACGATCAGGGTGATCCCCAATCCGGCCCTGGTTGACGGCATGAAGGCGATGGGCGCCAATCCTACTCCGATGGCCTACGGCGAGGTTTACACTGGCCTCAAGCAGGGAGTAATCGAAGGGGCTCATCTGGACGTCATGTCCGTCAACAACCTCAAGGTCTACGAAACCATTCGCTACATGACGGATTGGAATCAAATTACCTTCCTGTCGGAACCGCGCCCAGTGATCATGAAGGCGTCATATTTTGATGGTCTGTCGAAGAAGCATCAGAACTGGATCCGCGCGGCCATGGCCGATGCGACGGCCCACGAACGCAAGGTCTTCGTCGACAGCATGGACAAGATCCGTGGTTTCCTTGAGGGCAAGGGCATCAAGATCAGCAAGGTGGACAAGGCTGCCTTCATCGAAAAAATCAAACCGGTTTGGGCTAAATACGCAAAGAAACTCAATGCCGAAGGCCTGTTGCAAGAAATCATCGCCTTGAACAAATAGACAGGCGACGAAGGATCGGCGCGGGGCATGGCCGAGGAGGCGGGCAGGTTTAATTGGCTTGATACGGTTGTCGATTTCGCGTTCAACCGAGTCTTCCTCGCCATCTCGGCTTTCGCGCTGGTTTTCGCCTTGGCCATTGTCGCCCTTCAGGTGTTCGCGCGCTACGTTCTCGGCGATAGCTTGATCTGGGCTGAAGAGGTCGCCCGCTACGCCCTGATCTGGAGTGCCCTGACTGGTGCGGCGGTGGCCTACCGGCATGGCAGTCATATTGGCGTTACCCTGCTGACCGACATGTTGCCCTTGGCTCCGGCAACGGCGGTATTTCGTATCGCGCACTTGGTATGCCTCGCCTTTGCCGGGGTGATGACATGGGAGGGATGGTTCCTCACGCTGCGCGTCTTCGCTCGTGGGGAAATTTCAGGCGGCCTGCCGTTGCAACTGGGCTGGATCTATCTGGCCGTTCCCGTGGGCGGCGCCTTCATCATGATCGCCGCCTTCGAGGGATTGTTGCGGGGCGTCCACTGTGCCGACGCCCAATCGGACCCGTTTGGCGGCGGTTCTCTCGACGCCGGGCCGGAAACGTAGAGGCCGGATTATGGTCGGTCTTTTCGCATGGTTCTTCGGATTACTAAGCCTTGGGGTGCCGGTGGCGTTTGTCCTCGGCGCCTCGGCCACCCTCTACATGCTTACCACCGGCGACGTGCCGCTTAGGGTGGTGCCCCAGCGCTTGTTTGCCGGGCTGGACAAGTTCGTGCTCATGAGCATCCCATTTTTTATTCTTGGTGGGTTTCTCATGAACGAGGCGCAATTGACCGGGCGCTTGGTGCAATTTGCCAATCACCTCGTGGGCCGCTGGCGTGGCGGCTTGGCCCAGGTCAACGTGGTGACAAGCATGTTCTTCGGAGGCATCACCGGCGCCGCGACGGCGGACACCGCGGCCATTGGAACCATCATGGTGCCGGAGATGGTCAAACACGGGTATACGCGGAGCTTCGCAACCGCCGTCACCGTTGCCAGTTCCATCGTCGGCCCTCTGATTCCGCCGTCAATTCCGATGCTTGTCTACGGCATTGCGGCCAATGCTTCCATCGGTGCCCTGTTCCTCGCCGGCTTGACCCCCGGCGTGATCGTCGGGCTTTCCATGTTGATCCTGAACCGCTACCTGCTGCGAAAGATGCCGATCACCGTAGGAAAAAGCGCCGACGTCGGCAGCATTGGTCAAATCGTCGGTTTTTTCACGAGCTTTCGATCCGCGGTGGTCGCCCTGGTCATGCCGGTGATTATCGTCGGCGGTGTCGTCGGCGGCGTGTTTACGCCAACTGAATCTTCCGCCGTGGCCGTCCTTTACGCGCTTGTGGTGGGGTTGTCCATGCGCACGCTAAGCAGAGACGGCATCATTCAGGTGGTGAAGAATACGGCGGTGCTGTCAGCCACCGTGATGTTGGTTATCGCCGCCGCCAACCTGATGGGCTGGGTGTTGGCTTTCGAGTTGGTTCCCCAGGCATTGGCGAAAACCTTTCTGTCCATCACCGATAGCCCCGCCACCTTCCTGTTCATGGTTATGATCCTGTTGTTGGTAACGGGTCTTTTTTTGGAGACCTCCAGCGCCATCATCATCCTAACGCCGGTCTTGCTCCCCGTTGCCAAGGCTTATGGCTTCGGTGATATACATTTTGGCGTGGTCATGGTTTTTGGTCTGGTCATCGGCCTGATCACGCCACCGGTGGGTCTTTGCCTGTTCATCGGCAGCAGCATCGGCAAGGTGCCGGTGCACGTTCTCAGCCGGGAATTGTTGCCCTACATCGGGCTTTTGATCGTCCTCTACTTCCTTTTCGCCTACGTACCGCAGGTGTCGGTATGGCTTCCCCAGTTGATGGAATGAAGCCGGGCATTCACTCAGTCTTAGGAGAAGACTCATGGTCCATGAATGACTAATCTACGATGTCATTCCCGACCGGCGCGAGCCACTTTACCAGCGGTTTGTCAGCGGTGCCGTTGCGTCTCGTTACTTGGCAAAGCTCCTTGAAGGGGCTAACGGGAAAGTCCATTCTTCGTTCAAACGTCGTTAGGGGAATCATGGTGTTCCAGAAACGCAGGGAAGAGGGGAAAATGCCATTTGCACGGGTTAATTTGAATGACATACCGGGACCCTTTTCCGGCGCCATTCAGCAGATCAGGGATCCCAGCCAGTGAATGAGGCACCGCAAAACCAGCGATCAAACGGATCAATCGAGGGGCGTATTCGCGTCGGTGGCGACGTTGGCGGAACATTCACAGATATCATGTTCATCGATGAGCGCGGGACCATCGGCGTGCGCAAGGTTCTGTCGACACCGGACGATTATAGCCGAGCGGTGGTCGAGGGTGTTGCCGGGCATTTGGCCGAACAAGGCCAAACCCCGGACGCTGTCATCGCCATCGAACACGGCACGACGGTAGCCACCAACGCTATCCTGGAACGGCGCGGAGGGCGAGTTGGACTATTGACCACCAAGGGTTTCAGGGATGTTCTCGAAATCCGCCGGGTGCGCCTTCCCAAGCTATACGATATTACCTGGAAGAAGCCCGACCCCCTGGTTCCGCGCCACCTGCGCCGCGAGGTCGATGAACGCATGGGTGCTTCCCACCGCGTGGTCAAGCCCCTCGACGAGGACTCGGCGCGCACCGCAATCGAGGAATTGAAGGACCAAGGCGTTGAGGCGGTGGCGATCTGTTTCCTGCACAGCTACGCCGATCCGGCCCACGAGAGAACGGTCGCCGAAATAGCCCGTGATGCCTTCGAATTCGTGTCGGTCTCCTCGGATGTCCTTCCCGAGATGCGGGAGTATGAACGGACGGCGACGACTGTCCTCGACGCCTACGTCAAGCCCTTGGTCTCCCGCTATCTGGGCAACCTGGAACGGAACCTGGGCAAGCACGGGGTTACGGCGCCAATCAGGGTCATGCAGTCGGGCGGCGGTCTCATATCGGCCGCCGCATCCGCCGAGCGGCCGGTGGGGATTATTGAGAGCGGCCCCGCCGCCGGCGTCATCGCGGCGGCGGAGGCGGGGCGGATGCTTGGGCTTTCGAACCTCATCACCTTCGACATGGGCGGCACCACCGCCAAAACCTCGGTCATCGAGGACGGTGAAATAACCCTATCCTCGGAATACGAAGTCGGCGGAGACCTGAGCCAGGCAAGCCGGCTGATCAAAGGCGGTGGCCACCTGATCCGCATCCCGGCCATCAACATTTCGGAAGTCGGCGCCGGGGGCGGCAGCCTCGCCTGGATTGATGCCGGCGGCATCCCGCGGGTTGGCCCCCGTAGCGCCGGCGCCGACCCGGGGCCGGTGTGCTACGGGCTCGGCGGCGACCAGCCGACGGTCACCGACGCCAACTTGGTGCTCGGCTACCTCAACCCGGAAGCCCTGCTCGGCGGCGATCTGCCGATGGACGCGGTGGCGGCTGCCGAAGCCCTGGATCGGCACATCGCCACCCCCCTTGGCCTGACCCGCCTGGAGGCGGCGGCCGGTGTCCACCGGGTGGCCAATGCAACCATGCAGCGGGCCATTCGCTCAGTGACTATTGAACGTGGCCGGGATCCTCGGGACTTCGTCCTCATCGCGTTCGGCGGCAGCGGCCCGGTCCACGCGGCCGATCTGGCCCAATCGCTTGAGGTGCGCCGGATCGTGATCCCCCCCTTTCCCGGCATGTTTAGCGCGTTGGGCCTATTGGTCGCCGATGTCGAACGGCTGTTCATGGCTTCGCACCTATGCCGCCTGGACGATTATGATCAAGCATCAATTGAGACGGCCTTCGCTGAATTGGAACGTCAGGCGCGAGACGCCTTTATACGCGAGGGTTTTGTTGACCAAGACCTTTCGTTGGAACGCTTGGTGGACCTTCGATACCGACGCCAGATTCATGAAATGACGATTCCATTTTCGCCATCGATGTTGGAAACAGCCCAGGAGGCCCTGGGCGAGGCGTTTCGCCGAGAACACAAGCGCACATACGGCTACGCCATCGACGGCGAACCGGTGGAAATGGTGACCCTCAAGGTCCGGGCGCGCGGTCTTGGAAATTGGCGATCAACCCCGGCCTGGGACCGCATGGGGACAGGAGCAAGCGCCCTCACGGGGCAGCGCACCGCATATTTCGCCGGTGGCGAAGTGGATGTACCGGTCCTGAATCGAGCGTCCTTGGAAGGCCCGCCTCGCCCCGGACCGATCATCGTGGAGGAGTACGATTCCACGGTGGTCGTGCCACCCGGCTGGACGGCGCAGCGGGATAAAACCGGTTTCATCTTTCTGGAATATGCACTATGACCCCAGCAACGTCAGGCCAGTCAGCAATTGATCCCATCACTTTTGAGGTGTTGCGTAACGCATTTGATGCCATCTCCGACGAGATGGCCTACACGGTGGTGCGCAGCGCCCGCTCCACCATGATCAAGGATTGCATGGATTTCTCGGCGGCGCTTTGTTCCGCAGACGGCGATCTGATTGCCC
>DASCOC010000285.1:0-3801 GCA_036011805.1 Rhodospirillales bacterium | reverse complement strand
GGACTCAAATGCCGCAAGCAGCCCAAACGATGACATTTATGGATGCCGGGCATGACCATTCCCATTGTCTGGATGAGGCCCTGGATCGGGCGGCGGCGTTATGCGCGGATCAGGGTGTCAGGCTAACAACTCTCAGGCGGCGGGTATTGGAATTGGTTTGGGGCGGCCACCGGCCCCTGGGTGCTTATGATATTTTAGATACCCTCAAGGCGGAACGACGCGGTGCGGCGCCGCCAACTGTATACCGGGCGTTGAACTTTCTGCTCGCACACGGTCTTGTCCATCGGATCGAAAGCCAAAACTCATTCGTCGGCTGCCCCGATCCTGATAAACCCCACGGTGGTCAGTTTTTGATCTGCCGGACCTGTGGCATGGCGGCGGAACTGAATGATACTGGCGTCGACCAAGCAATCCGAAAAAGCGCCCACAAGGCCGGATTCTCGGTCGGGCGACCAATCATCGAAATTCAAGGCCTTTGCCCCCATTGCCAAGGTGATGTTGAGGGGACTGGTGAATGATGGTTCCCGCCGATCGTTTCGCGACTGCCGATTCGCTGCTCGAAGCCAGCGGTTTAACCGTTGTGCGTGGTGGTAAGGAAGTCCTTTCCAGCGCCGGGCTAAAGGTCCGGGACGGAGAAATTGTCACCCTGATCGGCCCTAACGGCGCCGGCAAGACGACCATTATAAAAGTAGTCCTGGGGTTGATGAAGCCGGACCAGGGTGAGGTGATGCGCCGACCCGGTCTGGTCATCGGGTATATGCCACAGCGCCTGCATATCGATCCGACCTTGCCGTTGACGGTGGGGCGATTTCTGGCCCTCGGCGGTAGCCGGCGGAACGGCCAGGGGCAGGCCGCCGAGGTGCTGGACGAAGTCGGCGCCGGCGCGATTATGAAAACGCCGTTACAGGCGGTATCCGGTGGCGAGTTCCAACGTGTCGTCCTGGCCAGGGCGTTGCTCAGGGACCCGGACTTGCTGGTCCTGGATGAACCGTCGCAAGGGATCGACGTCAACGGTCAGGCCGCGCTTTACCGTCTGATCGCCCGTATCCGCGACCAGCGCGGTTGCGGTGTTCTCATGGTTTCTCACGATCTGCATCTGGTCATGGCGGATACGGACGAGGTCGTTTGCCTCAACCACCATGTCTGCTGCGCCGGGCATCCGGAAACGGTGACCAACGATCCTAACTACATCCAGTTGTTCGGCAAGCAGGTGGCCAGTTCACTCGCCGTTTATCATCATCATCACGACCATGAGCACGATGCCGGCGGCAATGTGGTCTCCCTTGGCGAGGGGGAGGAGCATCACCATGGATGATTTCATGATCCGCGCCCTGATCGGCGGCTTCGGCGTGGCGGCGGTGGCGGGTCCGTTGGGCGCCTTCGTGGTATGGCGAAGGATGGCGTTTTTCGGCGGCACGCTGTCTCATTCCGCATTATTGGGGGTGGCGCTGGGTGTCTTGCTCGGGGTTAACCTCAATATCGGAATCTTCGCAGTGTGCGCCGTGGTCGCCGTGTTGCTGGTGACCTTGGCCCGACCGACGCAATTACCCAGCGATACCCTGCTCGGCATTCTGGCGCATGCCAGCCTGGCGTTCGGCCTGATCGGGCTATCGTTCATGGAGGCCCGGCGCATCGATTTGATGTCTTATTTATTCGGTGACGTGCTGGCGACGACGGAACAGGAAATCGTCTTGATCCTGGTCGGCGGCGGCTTGGTCATCGCGGTACTGGTATTTCTGTGGCGCCCACTTCTGGCCGCGACCGTCGACGAAGAAATGGCGATGGTCGAAGGGGTGCCGGTAAAGGCCGTCAACCTCGCCTTCATGTTGTTGCTGGCGGTGATCGTGGCGCTGGCCATGAAGGTGGTCGGAATCCTGCTGGTGACGTCGCTGATTATCATCCCCGCCGCCACCGCTAGGCCACTTTCCACAACCCCGGAACAGATGGCGGCAATCGCGGCGTTCGGCGGGTGTGCCGCCGTTGCCGGGGGGCTGTGGGGGTCGATGACATTCGATACGCCGTCGGGGCCGTCCATCGTCGCCGCGGCCTTTGCCTTGTTTCTGCTTTCGATGCTGGTGCCGGCCTTCAGGCGCCATTGATTTATTTTTTGAGGCGGGCGAAGCCCTTTTCCAAATCCTCGATCAAATCATCCGGGTCTTCCAGGCCGATGTGAAGGCGCAGGCTTGGCCCGGCCGCCGACCATTCGGTGGCGGTGCGGACATTGGCCATTACGTTGGGAATCATCAGGCTTTCATAACCGCCCCAACTGGCGCCGATGGCGAACAGCTCCAACCCGTCCACCATCGCCGCCACCGCATCCCTGGAAACGTCTTTCAAGATTATCGAGAACAACCCCGACGCGCCGCTGAAATCCCGCTTCCAGAGATCATGGCCGGGATCATCTTTCAGCGCCGGGTAGAGAACGCGCTCGACCTCAGGCCTGCTTTGAAGCCATTCGGCCACTTTGATGGCGTTTTTCTGGTGACGCTCGAGGCGCACCGATAACGTCCGAAGCCCCCTCAACCCCAAATAACAATCATCCGGGCCGGGGCAATTGCCCATCGCGTTGGCGGTGTACTTGATCCGCTGAAACTGCTCCTCCGTCGAAACCGTGATGACACCGAGCATAATGTCAGCATGGCCGCCGATGTATTTGGTCGCCGCCTCGACAATGACGTCGACGCCATGGTTAAACGGCTGGAACAACAACGCCGTCGCCCAGGTATTGTCCATGACAACCAACGCGCCGGCGGCCTTGGCCTCGGCGGCGACGGCGCCAACGTCTATCATCTCGAAGGTCATTGAGCCGGGGGACTCAATAAAGACGACCTTGGTTTCCGGTTTGAGGTGTTCGGCAATCGGTTGTTGGGGATCGAAATAGGTAACATCGACGCCGCTGCGCTTGAGCAGGGTATCGCTGGTCCGAAGGCGGGTTGGCGCATAAACGTTGTCGGCCACCAGGGCATGATCGCCGGCCTCTAGCAGCGCCATCATCGTCACCGAGATTGCGGCCAGGCCGGAGGATACGGCAATCGTCTCGTGGCCGCCGTAAAGGGCGTTGACGGCGCTTTCCAACGCGAATGTGGTCGGCGTTCCGGTGCGCCCGTACAAGACGCCGTCAAAGGCTCTTTTCGGCTTCGCTTGAAATTCCTCCAATGTCGGGAACGTCACCGTAGAGGCGTGATAGACCGGCGGATTGACGATGCCGAAATTTTCTTTCGGCTTCCGCCCCCGGTGAACGAGAAGGGTATCTTTTTTCATCGGCCTGTCGATCCTGCTTGATTGAATAGTCAATAAAACCTTTTCCGGTGACGAAGATACTATGTCCGGGACGGGTTGGCGATAACGATAACCTGACGTGAATCTGACCCGATTAAAAAATAAAAGTTTTTCGCTTGAGGGAGTTTCACTAACTCTGTTACGGTCATTGCATGGTTCCGTATTCAAGGCCGTTTACGAATGGCTGGGGGCAAGTAATTAATTTAAACGACAAAAAAACTAGGGAGCATAATCTTATGAAGAAGTTATCCATAGCTCTTGCCGCGTGCGCGGTAACGGCTCTTACACTAACCCCGCAGGCTGCTAAAGCCGGCACCTTGGAGGACGTCAAAGCCCGCGGCGTTCTCAACTGCATCGTTAACACCGGTCTTCCCGGATTTTCCGCTACCGACAAATCCGGACGCTGGGTTGGCTTTGATGCCGACATGTGCCGTTCGCTCGCGGCCGCGGTTCTCGGCGACGGGGAAAAGGTCAAATACATTCCCGCCACCGGTAAGACCCGCTTCACGCTTCTTAACTCCA
>DASCOC010000284.1:0-4280 GCA_036011805.1 Rhodospirillales bacterium | reverse complement strand
CATCAGCGGCAACACCATCGCGTTTACCCAGATATCGACCTCGGACAGCTACGCCGGCGCGACGCTATCCACCACGGGCCTGAATATTCTCGATTCCTGGGCCTATGCGGGTCTTGCCACCTCGGCGGGCCGGTCCCGGGCCGCCACCGCCATCGCCACGGCCTTGACCACCGTTAATGCCAAGATCGATAGCTATCAAAGCGCGCTGGCCAGGGCCGAGTTCGACCGCGGTTTTTCCGACGTTTACGCCGCCGGCACCAACGGCAGAATTTCCGTTCTCAACCAGCAACAGCTGCTGGCCCAGCAGGAAAACTCCCAGGCCGCCGTCCGCACCAACGAAGTCACCGCCTTCGCCATCAACCGCAATGCCGGACTGCGGGCAAGCTACATGGCCTTGCTGAGAACCGGCGCACCCGGCACCTACTTGAATATCCAGACCTAATCCCGCCCGGCTTAACGCTTTCCACAAAAAAAGACCCCCGCCAAAAGGCGGGGGCGAGTTTAAACAGGGAGGCTTCACGTCTGGGAGACGTAGGGGCCGCCCGGGGGGGAGTGGGCGGTCCCGGTCCAGGCTCTGAGCCCGGACTTCTCCGGAACATTGTCCGGAAAACTCGTCGCAATGTTGCAATGCAACATCGATGAATAGAATATATGAATCTCCGGGATGTTTTTCCACCCACAATGCCGCATTACAGATATGCATTTAACGCATAGCTGCAATGTATTGTTTTAATTTATCTTTTTAACAAAGTCACCGCGGCGTTGGGATTAAATTTCAGATTTAGGCGACGCCGCCGGCCATTTTCCGGACCAAAAAATCCCTCAAAACAATGATCCGCTCGGCATTTCTGACCTCTTCCGGATAGACGAAATAGACATCCAGGCTGGAGCCCGGAATCTCCGGCAACACCTCGACCAGGTTGCGCCCTTCGCGGCTCATGTATTCCGGCAACGCCGCGATGCCAAGGCCGCTTTGCACGGCCCGGTAAATGCCATAGATACTGTTGACCCTGAGCACCGGCTCGCGCGGCGGCCCGGATTTAATGCCCGCGTCCAACAGCATATTGAGGTCGCCCACCGGCGGCGACGCGTCCTCGCCGTAAACGACAATGCTGTGATGATCCAGGTCCTTGGCGGTTTTCGGAATGCCCCGCGCCTTGAGATATTCCGGCGCCGCATAGTTTCGGTAATTCATCGTCATCAAGTGGCGCTGGATCAGATCCGGCTGGGTCGGCGGCATCATCCGGATGGCGGCATCGGCCTCGCGCATGGACAGGTCCAGCTCGGTATCGGCCAACACCAACGAGACCTCAATATCCGGATACAACTCGACGAATTCCTTAATCCGGGGGGTCAGCCAGATCGACCCGAAGGCGACCGTGGTGGTGATCAGCAACGGCCCCTGGGGCTTTTCCTTGACGTCGGCGATACGGGCCTCGGCCATGGCCAGCTTGGCAAAGACCTCGTGCGCGGTTTCGAACAAATGCTCGCCCTGTTCGGTCAGCTTGAGGCCACGGGCGTGGCGGTGGAACAGCTTGACGTGCAGGCTGTCTTCCAGATTGGAAATCTGGCGGCTGACCGCGGATTGCGACAGCGTCAGCCGCTCGCCGGCGTGGGTGAAACTACCGGCCTCGGCAACGGCGTGGAAAACGCGCAGCTTATCCCAATCCATACTTTTCCTCCCCCTAGCGCCGGGTCGCTCCCGGCATTCCCATTCGGCCTGCCTATTCCGCCGCCCCGGCGGTAATGGCGGCGGCGTCGGCCAGTTCTGCAAGATAGCGCTCTGCCTCCAACGCGCCCATGCAGCCGGTGCCCGCCGCGGTCACCGCCTGGCGGTAGATGTGATCCTGAACGTCGCCGGCGGCGAACACGCCATCAATACTGGTCCGGGTCGTCCCCGGCTCGGTCAGGAGATAGCCGTTTTCGTCCATATCGAGCTGGCCCTTGAAGATTTCCGAATTCGGCGTGTGACCGATGGCGATAAAAACGCCGTCGACGGCTATGTCGCTAACGTCGCCGGTCTTGACGTTTTTGACCTTGATACCGGTGACGCCGGGCGGGTCATCGTCGCCGACAACCTCGTCGAGGACGCTGTCCCAAACCGGCTCGATCTTGTCGTTCTTTAACAATCGGTCCTGTAAAATTTTCTCGGCGCGCAGTTCGTCGCGGCGGTGGACCAAATACACCTTGGTCGCAAAATTGGTCAGGAACAACGCCTCTTCGACCGCCGTATTGCCGCCGCCGATCACCGCCACCGGTTTATCGCGGAAGAAAAAGCCATCGCAGGTGGCGCACGCCGAAACCCCATAGCCGGAAAATTTCTGCTCGCTATCGAGGCCCAGCCAACGCGCGGAAGCGCCGGTGGCGATGATAATGCTATCGGCGGTATAGAGAGCGCCGCCGTCGCCCTTGGCCTGAAACGGCCGCTTCGACAGATCGGTCTCGACGATGATGTCGTCGATGATCTCGGTGCCGACGTTTTTGGCTTGGCTATACATCTGTTCCATCAGCCACGGCCCCTGGATCGCCTCGGCGAATCCGGGATAGTTTTCGACATCGGTGGTGATGGTCAGCTGACCGCCCGGTTGCAGGCCGCGCACCATAATCGGCTTGAGGTTTGCGCGTGACGCATAGACGGCGGCGGTATACCCGGCGGCGCCGGATCCGATGATCAGGACTTTGGTGTGGTGGCTTTCGGCCATGAGTTGAGAGTTCCTTCGAGACAAAAACGACGTTACAGACCCCCTAAGATAGGAACACCGCACCCCAAGGGCAAGTCGGGCTATGGCGTCAGGTATGGCGTCTGGCATGGCCCTGGGCACCCTTGCCGACGGATACGGTTGCGGCGCGACGCCGGGTAAGTTAATTTCGTATATCAGCAACAAAGTTGCGCAATATTATTGCATTCCTGGAGGTGCCGGAGAAGCCATGCAAAAAGTCAAACTCGACCGCATCGACCGCCGCATCCTGCATGACCTTCAGGCCGAAGGCCGCATCACCAACGTCGAGCTGTCCAAACGCGCCGGCATCTCGGCGCCGCCGTGCCTGAGGCGCGTGCGGGCGTTGGAAGACACCGGCTATATTCTCGGCTACCACGCCGACCTCGACGCCAAGGCGTTGGGCTTTCACGTCACCGTTTTCGCCCAGGTCGGGCTGTCGTCCCAGGCCGAACCGGACCTGGAGGCATTCGAGAACACCGTCCAGGATTGGCCCGAGGTGCGGGAATGCTTCATGCTCGCCGGCGAGACCGATTTCCTGCTCAAAATCGTCGCCGCCGACTGGGACGCCTATCAGGAATTCCTGACCACCAAGCTGACGGCGACGCCCAACATCAACCATGTGCGCTCGTCGCTGTCGATCCGCGCCGCCAAGACCGAACCGGGGGTGCCCATCAATCTCAACGTTCCCGGCGATGGCGAGGGAGATGAAGGCGGCGAAGCGGCGTAGCCCCCGGCTGACATTTAATCGGCTAGCGTTTCACCAACTTGCACTTCTTTTTAACGTATTTGGTCTGCGCCAATTGCCGGTGAAAGGCATCGAAGCCGCGCCGAATGTCTTCATTGAACTTGGTGATAAAGTCATCGCTCAGTAATTCGGCGATGGCGTCTTTCAAGGCGTCCTCATCGGCAACCGCCTTGCCGGTAAAATGCGGCACCAGCATTTTTTTGACCTTCACCGCCAGCTTCCTGAATTCCGCCGAGGCGCTTTTGTGGTGCAGGCGTTCGTGCTGAAGGATCAGGCTGCGGGCGCACTTTTTGTTTTTTTTCCGGAAGCCCTTGAGCAGCGCGATCACCGGGCGGACATTGATGGTGAAATTGAGGATGGTCAGGCAGCCCTTCTCCAATTTGCCTTCGTAACTGTAATCCCAGTCATTGGTGTCGTACCACCCGAGGATCTTCTTGTTACGGACCATGGTCCGGTATCCCGGCCGCGACGCCAGATCGAAGGCGATGTTCTCTGCGCCATAGGCGGCCTTGGTGGTGACCGCCGGCTTGCGGCAGTTGGCATCTTTCTTCAGCGCCGCCTCGGCGCCGGGCAGCATCCAGGCAGCCGCCACCAGGACGGCGCCGATCAATGCGGCAACGGCGACGGAACGATGTACTCGAACGGTGGTTTTAACATTGAACGTCATCGGCTTGCTCTTTTGGTTCGGCGGCCTCAGGTATTATGGAAAATTCCCATACAAATGTCCCGATATGTCCCGATTTGTCCTTATTTACCCTACCCACCGATCCTATCAAACCTGACCAATCCTCGCCAGACGGACGAATAAACGAAAG
>DASCOC010000283.1:0-10443 GCA_036011805.1 Rhodospirillales bacterium | reverse complement strand
CTTCGATACCCTGCTTGGCTTTACCGGACTGCCGGAGCGCGAGCGCTTGAACCATGTTTCGCGTGAATACGAGGAAGCCTGGGGCCGCTATCAGGGGTGTTCCCGCATCCTCGACAATCTGGACGGATTGGTATTCGCGGAAACGGCTCGGCCGGGCATCGTCGCCGAAGTCCGCAAACGCTATCGGATCTGGCTGGAGGTGGCACAGAACCATATCGACACCATGGCGGAAGAGTTCCCGGAATTCGTCAACGCGGTACAGGAACGCCTGGCGCGTCGGCTATTGGTGCATGCCGAAACCCAGATCATCGAAAGCGAGGCGCGCGTCGGTTCCATTCCCGCCGGCGTGCGCGAAACGGTGCTGGAAAAACTGAACAGGGAAATCCGCCTGCTCAGGGGTCAGGACATCAGCGAACTTCGCCTCGATTCAAATGAGTTGCTGCGAAAAGTGCCGTTTTTCCATGACATGCCTGATTTTGATTTCGCCCAGGTCGCGGCGCAGTTGGTGCAGCGGACGATTCCCGCCGGAAAGTCGATTATCCGTCAGGGCGAAAAGGGCGAAACCCTTTATCTGATCTCCCGCGGCGTTGTTCGCGTGTCCAGGAAGGCCAATGGCGAGGATCACGATCTGGCGACCTTGATCGCCGGTGATTTTTTCGGCGAGATGGCGTTGCTTCGTGGCACACCCCGCACCGCCACCTGCCGCGCCGTTTCACCGACGGCGGTCTACGAGCTTCGCCGCAAGGACTTCGACGATGTCTGCCGGTCGTGTCCCGGCATCCAGTCGGCGTTGGAGAAAGCCGACAAGGAACGCCGCGAAGAATTGGAC
Source organism: Rhodospirillales bacterium (assembly GCA_036011805.1). GTDB lineage: Bacteria > Pseudomonadota > Alphaproteobacteria > Rhodospirillales > Casp-alpha2 > Casp-alpha2. Next base: position 9,614 of record DASCOC010000283.1, on the reverse strand, counting down.
AAACTTTAAACCGGCGGGTTTTCTAGATGCGTTAATGCCGGCCTATTAATGCAAACGTATTAATGCAAGCGTATTAATGTAAACGGGGTGCCTTGTAATAATCCTCGCGGCTGGCCGAGGGCACCCGGATTTCCTTAATGCCACGGTCGCGGAAGATAATCAGCGGCACCTCGACCCCGGCTTCGCCCAGCGCCCAGATGCGGCGCAGCATGTCGGCCATGCCGGTGATGGGGATACCGTCCACTTCCAACACCAGATCGCCGATCTCGATACCGGCGGTTTCCGCCGGGCCGCCGTCCCACATGCCGGCGACCAGGACCTGGCCGGTGGCTTCGGCGGTGAACATGCCGAGCCACGGCCGTTTCGGCTTTTGCGAATGGCCAGACGTCATCAAATCCTCGATGATCGGTTCCAGAATGTCGATGGGCACCACCATGTTGCCGTCGAGCGGTTCCGTTGGGGTGGCCGAGTCCTGAACGAACAGCGAGCCGATGCCGAGCAGGGTGCCATCGGCGCCGATCAAGGCGCCGCCGCCCCAAAACGGATGCGGTGGTGAGGTGAAAATGGCCTGGTCCAAAAGGTATTCCCAATAGCCGGCGAACTCGCGAATGGAAACGACCTCGGATTTCAACGCCTGGGTATGGCCGCCGTGACCGGCGAAGATCACCTTCTCGCCGACGCTGAGGTTGTTTGAATGCCCGATCGGCAGTGGCGTCAACCCGGTCGGGTCCAGGGCCTGGATCAGGCCGAAACCGGTTTCCTGGTCATAACCGACGACGTCGCCGGGAATGGCGCGGCCGGCGGCGTCCAGCATCCATATGGATGCCGCTTCGATTATCAAGTAGCCGATGGTCAATACCAGGCCGCCGTCGGCGATGACGACGCCGTGGCCGCGGCGCTCCGTTCCCAATGACCCGGCGGTGAAGGCGTCGTCGGGGATTTCGGTGCGGACCGACACCACCGATGACAATGCAAGATCAAGGTCGAAGGAAACGTCCTTCGGTTTGGGTTGCAGGCCGGCGGGAATTTTCGGGGGCAGTTCTTCCATGCCTTAATTGTTGATCACCGCGCCCAGGAAGGGAAGGGGTTTCGAATTTGAGCCTGTCGGGGCGGCCTTCTTATTTCTTTAGAAAGGGGATCGTAAAGACTTTCTCGGCGATGGTGTATTCCTGGTAGCCGAGCCGTGACAGCGGCTTGATGCGGGCGGTATCGACCATGCCGTCGGTGAGCGCCTCGTCCCGGATATGAACGCCGACGACATGCCCAATGCATATGGTGTTGCGTCCGCCTTCAATATCACACGGCAAATCCACGGTCTGGTGATACCGACATTCCAGGTGGATTGGCGAAGCCTTGACCCGGGGCGGCTTGACCAGTTCCGACGGTTCGGTCTCCAGGCCGGCCAGTTCGAACTCGTCGGTTTCCGGCAGCACCGGCGCACTGGTTTCTTTCACCTGCTGGCGCAGGTCCCAGGTCGCCATCGAACAAACGAACTCGCCGGTGGCTTCTACATTGACGATGCTGTCTTTGTGCCCGTGCGGGTGTTTGCCGTTGGCGGCAAACATCATCATCGGCGGTTCCGAGCAGAGCATATTGAAAAAACTAAAGGGCGCCAGATTGACGGTGCCGTCGGCGGCAAGTGACGATATCCAGCCGATCGGCCGCGGCACCACGCAGCTTTTGAGAGGGTCATGGGGAAGCCCGTGCGGCTCGTCGATTTTGTAGAACATTTTTGTGCGGTCCGTATTGTGAAGGTGCGGTCCATGATAAGGGACGGCAACCGGGAAAGGGAGTATAGCCCCCGGGGTTGAAATAAGGGCGTTTAAAAAAGATACCCATCGGGTATGGTCGCGGCGGCGTGGAATGCTATTTTTTGGATATTAGGTGGGGGTGCCGTCGAGCCTTGAAAGAAGAAATACTGAGCCTGGAACATTTTACCGATAGCCTGCGGGCGGTGATGAATTATTGGAGCGGCCTCGGCGGCGAAGACCTCCGCTGCGGCTGGAAGCAGTTTGATTTGATGGCGATTCCGAAGCCCCTTCTGCCGTCGACGATGGTGGTCGATATCGGCGCGACGATGGAGGATAACCGGTTCCGGTATTGGGGCAGTCAAATGACGGAGATTCGTGGCAGCGACAGGACCGGATGTTCGCCTTACGACATAACGCCTAAGGAACTGGCCCAGGCCTTTTACGACAGCCATGCGGATATCATCAACAATCCGCGCTGGACCGCACATTCGTATGAATTCGAATGGTCCAACGGCGTCGAGCATAAACATCATGTATTAAGGTTGCCGTTGTCCGATGACGGCAAAACCGTTAGCCAGATCGTCGTCATTGCCGATTTTAGCCAGTCCTACGCCAGCGGCAATGAAGAGCTACTTTACGGGCCGCCGGCCTAGGGCAGCGGCGACACTTAAGCGTTTTTCTTTTGATCCATGGATTGCCCCCATTAGTTGGCGTCCCCTACGGGACTCACATTATTGGTCCGTTAATGACCCGAAGCGAACTTTGAGAGGCACAGACGGGTAGTGATGATGAATATTCGAGGCAGGCAGGATCCCCAGAACGGTTTGTTTAGGCCGGCGCCAGGGCATTGTGGCTCCCTTGCTCCACATAGCGTGTCGTCGGCAGGTCTGTCCGATAGACCGGGTCGAGGAGCATCTGTTTCAAAAAGGTCAGATTGGTCGAAACGCCTTCGACCGAAATTTCACCGAGCGCCGACAGCATCCGTTCAATGGCATCCTTGCGGTCATCTCCCCGGACGATGACCTTGGCGATCATCGGGTCGTAGTAGGGCGTGATCTGGTCGCCTTCCCTGAATCCGTGATCGATGCGAAGGGCGCTATTTTCATCTGGCAGCCGGAACCGGGTTAGGTTACCGGGCGACGGCAGGAAATTCTTTTCCGGCCTTTCTGCATAAATCCGGCATTCGATGGCATGGCCTGTGGCGATAATATCCTCTTGGCTGGGAGCGGTGAAATTTCCCGATGCCAGGGCGATCTGGGCATTGACCAGGTCTTGACCGGTGATCATTTCGCTGGCGGCGTGTTCAACCTGAATACGTGTATTCATTTCCAGAAAATAGAACGCTTGCCTGCTGCCGTCGTAAATGAATTCGACGGTGCCGGCTCCCCGGTAATTGCCATGAGCGACCAATCGTAAAGCGGCTTCGTGCATTTCCTGGCGAAGGTTTCGAGGCACATCCGGCGCGGGTGCTTCCTCAATGACTTTTTGAAAGCGGCGCTGCACGGAACAATCGCGGTCAAAAAAATGTACGCCGCCGCCGTCGCCGAAACCGAATACCTGAACTTCGATATGGCGCGCCCGGGCGACGAGGCGTTCAAGATAAACCGTGCCGTCACCGAAACTCCGCTCGGCCAAGGCTTGAGTTGTCTCCACTTGGGCCTGAAGGGTATCCGCCGTTTCCACTAGCCGCATGCCGATGCCTCCGCCTCCGGCTGCCGCCTTGACCAAAAGCGGATACCCGACACTTTCTCCCGCCGCCGTCAGGCCGGCCAGGTCGCCGGGCCTGAAGCGCGGGCTGCCCGGCAAAACCGGCACACCGGAAGCTTTCGCGATATCGCGTGCGCGCTCCTTGTCGCCCATGTCTTCGATGGTCTTGGGCCGGGCGCCGATCCAGATGCGGCCGCTGTTTTCCACGGCGGCGGCAAATCGTGCGTTCTCGGCTAGGAAGCCATATCCCGGATGCACGGCGTCCGCGCCCGATGACTTCAGCGCCGCGAGGATCGCATCCTGGTCCAGGTAACTCTTTGCCGCCGGCGGCGGGCCGATGGCGAAGGCTTCATCGGCAAGAGTAACGTGCAGTGATCCGGCATCGGCTTCCGAATAAATAGCCGCCGTTGCAATTCCCAAGTCACGGCAGCTGCGGATTATCCGGCAGGCAATTTCGCCTCGGTTGGCAATTAGGATCTTGCTGATGGTCATCTTATGCCTCGGATCATGCCTTGGGGATTAGGGCGCGACGCCGGCCTTGGCGCGGAGACCGAGCCCGGTTTTTAGACGGCCTTCGGCAAGGGCAATGTATTCGCAAAGGATCGGGCGAGTTTCACGCGGGTCGATGATTTCCTCCACCGCCAGTGCTTCCGCCGTACGGAAGGGCGATGTGTAAGTCCTGAGTTCGGCCTCCAATTCCTTTTCACGCGCCTTCGGGTCTTCGGCCGCCTCAATTTCGCGGCGAAAGGCAGCAGCGACGCCGCCTTCCACCGGCAGGGAGCCCCACTCGCCGCTCGGCCAGGCCAGCTTCAAGTCGATGTCATTCTTATTGCATGTTGCCATGCCGGCCATGCCATAGCATTTGCGGATAACCAGGGTCAGTGTCGGCACCGATAGTTGACCGGCCATGTAGACCGCGCGCATGCCTTCGCGCAGCGTGCCCTCCTGTTCCGCTTTCAGGCCGACCATGAAACCAGGTACGTCGACAAGGAACACCAGCGGGATGTGGAAGGTGTCGCAGAGCTCCATGAAATGAATTTGCTTGCGCGATGCGTCCGCATCCATGGCGCCGCTGTAAATCTTTGGGTTGTTGGCGATGATGCCCACCGGGCGGCCGCCCAGGCGCGCCAGCATGGTGATCACCGCCCGTCCATAACTGGGACGAATCTCGAAGCCGGACTCCCGGTCGGCCACCAAGCTGATCAGCTTCTTCATGTCATAGGGCCGGGTGCGCCGTTCGGGGACGATAGTCAGCAGCTCTTCCTCGCACCGCCCTACGGGATCATCGGCTGGCAGCACCGGCGGCAATTCCCAAACGTTCTGCGGCATGAAGCTGAGGAACCGTTTGATCTGATGGAAGGCGTCATCCTCGTTTTCCGCCGTATTGTGGATGGACCCGGCCTTATCGACGGCGACAGCGGGTCCGCCCAAGTCTTCCTTGGAAATGGTTTGGCCGAGCGAGCGTTTGACCACCGGCGGGCCGGCGGCGAATATCTGGCTTGTGCCGTCGACCATGACCGAGAAATGGGACAGGATGGCGCGCCCGGCGGGGCCGCCGGCGGCGGTGCCGAGGACGGCAGACGCGACGGGCACCTCGCCCAGAAGCTCGACCGAACGCTCGAAACCGTCGACGCCGGGAAAGACGACAAACCCCCGCCGCTTGGCAGACGTGACGGTTCCCCCGGCGCCGTCGATAAGGTTGACCAGGGGTATTTTGTAGTAATGCGCCAGATCTTCAATATAACCGCCTTGCCCGCCCTTGCGCCGCTGGGCGCCGAAACTGGTGCCGCCGCGCACGGTGAAATCTTCGCCGCCGATGGCTACTGGGCGCCCGTCGATGCGTGCCGACCCTGCGACGTAGGTCGACGGCGTGACATTCTTCAGTTTGTGGTTCTCGTCGTATTCACCGGTGCCCGCCAGGGTGCCGATTTCGCGGAAACTGTCCGCGTCGGTGATCCGCGCGATGCGTTCGCGTATGGTCAAGCGTCCGGCCTTGTGCTGGCGGGCGACGTTCTCCTTGCCGCCCATTTCGCCCGCCGCATCCCGCCGGCGGGTCAATTCGTCGATCTGTTCGGTCCAGAAACCTGGACCGTCGTCTAGCTCTCGATCAGACACAGGATTTGATCCTCTTCTATTGATTGTTCGGGAACAACCTTGATTTCCGTCAGCTTGCCGGCAACGGGCGCTTCCACGGAAATTTCCATTTTCATGGATTCGAGGATCATGATCTCGTCCCCTTTAGTCACGCTGTCGCCGAGGGTCTTTTCGATTTTCCAGACGGTTCCGATGATATCGGACCGGACTTCGGTGATTGCCATTATGTGCTGCTCCCTTAGGTGATGGTCGTTAGTCCGGTTGGTTAAAAGGTCGTCGGCCAAGCGGCCATGCGGTGCTCGCCAATGCCACCCGTCAGCCGCAGGTTGTGAATGTCCAGTTGTTGGATCAGGTAGCGGCGCGTATCCACCGGGGAAATCACCGCTTGCACGCCATAGATTTCGGCCAAGTCATAGGCGGAACTATCCTTTTCCATGCGGGCGCGGATTTCCTCTTTCTTCTCCGCCGAGACCTGCTGGCCCCAGGTAACGATTTCAGTGGCGAAATGGGCGTCCATGAAGCTGATTTCGGCGGTCGGCCAGGCGGCCACGTCGTCTGAATTGCGCCCGCCACCCATGTTCAGATAAGCCTGTCCGTAGGTCTTGCGCATGATTACCGACAGTTTCGGCACGCTGCACATTTGCAGGGCCTGCATGAAGTTCATGATCTTGCCTGGCGCCTTCTGTCTTTCACCTTCGATGCCGATGACGAATCCCGGCGTATCGACGAGAAGGATCAGCGGGATGTTGAAGGAATCGCACATCACAGTGAAGTGCGTTGCTTTTTCACACCCGGCCACATCCAACGCGCCGGCCTTACCCTTGGGGTTCGATGCAATAAAACCGACGCTGCGGCCGTCCAGCCGCGCCAGGCCGGTGACCGACGTGCGGCCGAACCTCGGTTTAAATTCGAAGAAGCTGTCCCGGTCGGCCAAGCAATCGATGATCTTGCGAACGTCGTAAGCGCGCGTTCGGCTTTCCGGCAGGATATCGAGAATTTTTTCCCCGTCCTCGCCGCTGCCCGCCGGCACGCTCGCGCGGGGCGGCGCTTCGTTGCAATGGGACGGCATGTAACTGAGGAACCGCTTGATTTCCGCAACCGCTTCCTCGTCCGTTTCGACCACACGGTCAACCAGACCGGACACTTCGCTGTGCAGTTTCCAGCCGCCAAGGTCTTCCGCCTCGACGTCTTGGCCGATGGCGTAAGACGCCAAACCCGGGCTGGCCACGGCCATGATCGCGCCCTTCCGGAAGACGGCGAAGTCGGCCAGACAGGTGTACCATGCAGACGACCCGTAACATTGGCCGAGCACGGCGGAAGCCCAGGGCGTTCGGCGGGTGCGTACGTATTGCTGCGGGTCATGGCCCAGGTTTGCCCCCATGCCCTTGGCGCCCATGTTATCGGGCATGCGCGCGCCTGAGGATTCGCCGAAGAAGACCAGAGGAAAGCCCCGTTCCGTGGCGACCCGTTTGACATGCCCGATCTTTTTCATGTTGGTGGCGCTTGACGACGCACCCTTGGTGGTGAAGTCGTTGCTGACGACGCCAACCCTGCGGCCGTCCACCTTGGCGAAGCCGGTCACCTTACCGTCGGCGGGGGTCTTGTCGCGGTCTTCGGCAACCATGGAGGAAACCGCCAACAGGCCCGTCTCCATCCAGCTGTCGGCATCAATGAAGGCGTCAATACGCTGGCGCGCATCAAGCAGCCCCTGGGTCTTGCGCCTTGCCAATTTGTCGGGACCGCCCATGGCCAAGGCCTTCTCTTCGCGGGCTTTAAGGTCATCCAACAATTGATCGAAACTCATGGCTCTTCTCCTTCTCCCGGCAAATCCGGGCCGGCGATGACGCCGGTGCGGGCCAGGGCGTTCAATTCCTTCACTGCCAGGCCCAATTCGCCCGTCAGGATGTTGGTGGTGTCGGCGCCGATGTCGCGACCGGCCCAGCGCACGGCGCCGGGGGTTTGGGACAGCTTCGGGACGATCCCCGGGACGGCCACCGGGCCAAGGACGTCGTCGGCGAGTTCCACCAGCATGTCCCGGGCCCGATAGTGGGGATCGGCGAAAATGTCAGCCACTGTGTAAATGCGCGCCGCCGGCACCTTGGCTTCCTCAAGCGCGGTCTCGAGTGCGCCGGTCTCAAGAGTCGCCGTCCACCGGGCCACGGCGGCGTCGCAGGCGTCGATGTTCTCGGCCCTGGTCACGGCGGTGGCGAAGCGGGGATCCTCGGCCATCTCCGGGCGTCCCATGGCGGTCGCCAGGCGGGCGAATACGGCGTCCGACGCGGCGGTGATGACCACGTGGCAACCGTCGGCCGTGGGGTAGATGGAGTTGGGTGCGTTCCCCGGCAGCCTGGGCCCGGCCCGCTCGGCGACGATACCTAACTGCTGGTAGACGGGAATGTGCGGTTCCATGAAGCTGAAGGACCCTTCATAGAGGGCCGAATCCACCACCTGGCCCCGGCCCGTGCGGGTCCGCTCGTGGATCGCCATGACGGCGCCGAAGGCGGCGTAGAGCCCGGCGATGTAGTCGGTCAGCGACGTCGCTACCCGGGGTGGCGGGCGGTCCGGATCGCCGGTGATTTCCCGGAGTCCGCTCACCGCCTCGCAGACCACGCCGTATCCGCCACGTGCGCTGTAGGGGCCGTCCTGGCCGAAGCCGCTGATGCGGACCATGACCAGGCCTGGGTTGGCGGCGCTGAGCGCATCGTAGCCGAGCCCCCAGCGCTCGAGCGTGCCGGGACGGAAATTTTCGACCACAATATCGGCATCCTCGCAAAGCCGGCGCACCAACCCGCGGCCCTCGTCCGTGCGCAGGTTGATAGACACGATGCGCTTGCCGCGCTGCATGGACGCATTGTAGAGCGACCGCCCATTGTGACGGTGGCTGAAGGTGCGCAGGGTATCGCCCTCGGCTTGCTCCACCTTGATCACGTCGGCGCCAAAATCGGCCAAGAGCCGCGCACAGAAGGGTCCGGCCACGGTCGAGCCCAGCTCGATGGCGCGAAGGCCGGAGAGCGGGCCGGCGGGCGGCGGCAAGGGTGTCTTGGCTGTCATGCCCGGGTCCTCACAACAGGTACTTGCGGTAGTCGCGGAACCATTCCCGGGCGCTCCGGATGTTATCGCGTTTGAGGCGCTCCGCCTTTTCCGCCTTGCTGGCGCGCATGGCCGCCAGGATTTCCCGGTGCTGGCGCATGCCTTCCTGGGCTCGGCCAGGCACCAGGACGAGACGCCGGATCAGCACCTGCGTGCGGTCGTAGAGGCTGTCGAGCAAGTCACTCAAGACCTCGTTCTCCGCCGCCTCGATGCATTGCCGCCGGAACCGGTGGATGGCGTCCTCGTAAGCGTCGAAGTCGTTGGCGGCAAGCCTCTTCTGCATGGCGGGGCCGAAGAGCTCGATCAGGCCATCCCAGCTTCCCTTCGGCGCCTTCTCCGTTGCCAGGCGGACCATCTGCGCCTCCAGCACCTCGCGCACCTCGAACAGCTCGTCGACCTTCTCTGGCTCCAACCGAGCGACGACGGCACCCCGGTTGGGAATGCGCTCGATCAGGCCGCGTTCCTCGAGAATGCCGAAGGTGTCGCGGATACGCGCGCGCGAGACCCCGAACTCCGTGGCCAAATCCTGTTCGCGCAGGGGCGCCCCCGGCGGTAAGTTATTGTTGGCGATGCGCCGCCGCAATTCCCCGAGAACCCGGTCCTCGCTGTCTTTGGGGCCGGTCAACAATGTGATCTCTATCTCTGGTTTTACCGCCGCCATGCCGGTTCCTCCCCTTGGATGGGAGTAAAGCCTGATCGGTTAAGGCAATATTGTCAACAATCTTGACGACAATATTATTTTCCTTTCGCTGCTGTATCGCGCAACGTCTTCTATTGGCTATCGGCAGGGGGGACAGGGGGGCGGCCTTCCGCCACAGAGAGAGGGGCCTCAAGAATATCTGCAATAAATTATTGAAATGGCGGGGCATGGGGCCAGATATACCCCACGAATATACCCCCTGTCACTATATATTAGTTATAGTTTTCAACGATTAAAGTATGTTATAAATGATATGCGGAGTGTCCCGTAGG
>DASCOC010000282.1:0-6568 GCA_036011805.1 Rhodospirillales bacterium | reverse complement strand
TCCGCGCCATGTCTTGCCACTGGCGAAGCGAAAAACCCTCGCTGCCGGTGCGGCCTTCGCGGATGAACTGCTCCAACCGTTTGACCACGAAGTCCGCCCGTTGCTCCGCCGGCGGATTGCCGCGCGCGTCCACCGGCGGCGGCGGTTCGTCTTGCAGCAAGGGGTTTTTTCTCGGCATCAAAGGGTTCATGCGCCCAACAATCCCCTCGCCGGTCCCGCCCGAGGCATCCTTGGGCGGCCGAGATGGCTTTCAGAGGCCCGGCATCCTAAAGCCAGCAAATCCCCGCCACGGCCAACCGGCGGTACGGCCATGAGGGGACTAGAAATTGTCCCACATTCCGCCCGGAAATGTAAACAAGGCATTGGCATTTTATAATTTTATTTTGTTTTTCAATAACTTAAAGACTGTTATTCGAGCACTTTCCAGACCGCGCCGGGGAACAGAAGCGTGGCGTGTTATGAATATTATCCTTGAACCATTCGGACCAACTCCGGCCATGGGAATTGCCCTGTTTGAATGGGTGGGAAGCATTGGAACGGCGGAAAGGATTGTGGTAGTTTTTGCCAGCTTGTCTTGTTCTTCACTATCGGAAAAGCGGCGGCAAGAAGAGCGCCTTCGAATTGTGGCGAAAATCGCTCTTGGCGGGATGCGGACATGGCGGCAAGCGCCAACAAAGACAATCAGCCTGCAATCAAAACCGCGGCCGACGCCGGCGCCATCGATGTCAACAAGGTCGATGCCCAGGTCAACGCCTCTTTGGCAAGGAAGGTCCGTATCCTCGTCGAGCGCCACCCGCAAGCGGCATTGACGATCATCCGGCATTGGATGCACGAGACCTCCTATACATAAGGTTCATCCGGGAATTCCGGGAAAAGCGTCCGTCCTTTATTAAGCGATCGCCGGGGTGTACTAGGGGGGCTAACAAAAGACCGCCCCCGGGGAGGGGGTGGTGAGTGTGGCAAGCTTGCGGCCAGGGACACCCCAGGGGAGGGGAAGGATAAAGGGCTCCCGGTCCGCTACTAGCCCCCTAGCATGGCACGGACGGCGGCAATGGTCTGTGACGGACCTCACAACAGAAATTCGATGACAGCATACTAATTTCCGCCTTTCCGCTTGATTGCAAATGGCAAGGCATTTTGGCCCATGCCAAATGGCAAGGCATTTTGGCCCATGCCAAATGGTTGGCACTTTGGCCCATGCCAAATGGTTGGCAATGAAAATTAGTATGCTGTCACCGAATTAAATTCAGCCGCGGTCGAATTTCACCGAATTTCAATCGATTTCAGTCATCGCCGGCGCTTGGCCGCGGGGTTTATCGACGGTGGGTTTGCCCTTGCCCGAAGGCCGCAAGTCGAAAACGATCTTGCCGTCCTTGACCTTGACCTTGACGAGGCCGCCCTTGGCCAGCTTGCCGAACAGCAGTTCATCGGCCAACGGCTTCTTGATATGCTCTTGAATGACGCGGGCCAGCGGCCTGGCTCCGAAAATCTTGTCATAACCTTTCCTGGCCAGCCATTCGCGCGCCTTGTCGGTGAGCTCGAAGCTGACGTTGCGGTCGTCAAGCTGGGCCTCCAGTTGGATGATGAACTTTTCGACGACGCGGATGACCACTTCCGGTGTCAAGCAGGAGAATTGGATGATGGAGTCCAGCCGGTTGCGAAACTCCGGCGTGAACATGCGCTCGATGGCTTCCATATCGTCGCCGACGCGCCCTTCGCGCTCGAAGCCGACGGCCGGTTTCGCCATATCGGCGGCTCCGGCGTTGGTGGTCATGACCATGATGACGTTGCGGAAATCGATACTCTTGCCGGTGTGATCGGTGAGCTTGCCGTGGTCCATCACCTGCAACAGGATGTTGAACAGGTCCGGATGCGCCTTTTCGATCTCGTCCAGAAGCAGTACCGAATGCGGCTGATGATCGATGGCGTCGGTGAGAAGCCCGCCCTGATCGAAGCCGACGTAACCGGGCGGCGCCCCGATCAGGCGCGAAACCGAGTGCCGCTCCATGTATTCCGACATGTCGAAGCGCACCAGTTCGATGCCCAGCGTCAGGGCCAGCTGACGCGCCACTTCCGTCTTGCCGACGCCGGTGGGGCCGGTGAAAAGATAGCAACCGACCGGCTTCTCCGGTTCGCGCAGCCCGGCGCGGGCCAGCTTGATGGCGCTGGCGAGCGCATCGATGGCCTGGTCCTGGCCGAAGACCATGGTCTTCAGGTCGCGCTCGAGGTTGGCGAGCGCCTTGCGGTCGTCGCTGGAGACGCTCTTCTGCGGGATGCGGGCGATCATCGCGACGATTTTTTCGACGTCCTTGACGTTGATGGTCTTGCGCCGTTTCGCGGCGGGCAGCAGCATGCGCGAGGCGCCGGCCTCGTCGATCACGTCGATGGCCTTGTCGGGCAGCTTGCGGTCGTTGATGTAACGGGCCGAAAGCTCGACCGCCGTCTTGATGGCCCCGGAGGTGTAGTGGACCTTGTGATGGTCCTCGAAATAGACCTTTATGCCGCGCAGGATCTTGATCGTGTCTTCGGTGGAGGGTTCGTAGATGTCGATCTTCTGGAACCGGCGCACCAACGCCCGGTCCTTCTCGAAGTGATTGCGGTATTCCTTGTAGGTGGTGGAGCCCATGCAGCGGAGCTCGCCGCCGGCGAGCGTCGGCTTGAGAATGTTGGAGGCGTCCATGGAGCCGCCACTGGTGGCGCCGGCGCCGATGACCGTGTGGATCTCGTCGATAAAGAGAATGGCGCCGGGCTTCTTTTCCAGCTCCGAAAGCACGCATTTCAGGCGCTCCTCGAAATCGCCGCGATAACGGGTGCCGGCCAGCAGCGTCCCCATGTCGAGGGCGTAGATGACGGCGTCGAGCAGGACTTCCGGAACCTCGCCGTGAACGATGCGCCGGGCCAGGCCTTCGGCGATGGCGGTCTTGCCGACCCCCGAATCGCCCACGAAAAGGGGATTGTTCTTGTTGCGGCGGCAGAGAATCTGGACGGTGCGTTCAACCTCCGCATCGCGGCCGATCAAAGGATCGATGCGGTTTTCCCTGGCTTTGCGGTTGAGATCGACGCAGTAAGCCTTGAGCGCATCGTTGCCTTTCTTCACCACCTTCTCATCATCCAAGTCTTCGTCGGCGCCGTGGACGGTTCGGGTTTGGGATTCACCGGCGACTTTGGCGATTCCGTGGGAGATATAATTGACGGCATCCAGCCTCGACATGTCATGAGCTTGCAGGAAATAGACGGCATGGGATTCCCGTTCCGAGAACAGGGCAACCAGAATGCTGGCTCCCGTGACTTCCTCGCGGCCGGACGATTGCACGTGAATGACGGCGCGTTGGACGACCCGCTGGAAACCGGCGGTCGGCTTAGGATCCGAATTGGGCGAGGTGTCGAGGCCGGTTAGCTCGTTATCGATGAATTCGGTCAGGTCCCGCTTCAACTGCTCCATGCCGACGCCGCAAGCGCGCAAAACCGCCAACGCGTCCCGATCCTCGGTCAACGCCAGCAGCAGATGTTCCAGCGTCGCGTACTCGTGGCTGCGTCCGGAGGCCAGGACCAATGCCCGGTGCAGAGTTTGTTCCAGGTTTCGCGATAACATCGAGCCTAATCGTCTCCTTCTTTTTCAACGGTGCATTGGAGGGGATGCTGATTTTTCCGCGCCTCCTCCATCACTTGGTTGACCTTGGTTTCGGCGACCTCGTAAGTGAAAACCCCGCAAATGCCGACGCCGCTCTGGTGGACATGCAGCATGATCCGCATCGCCTCATCATGACTCATGGCGAACAAGCGCTCAAGGACCTGGACGACGAATTCCATGGGCGTGTAATCGTCATTGAGCATTAACACCTTGTACAAGGACGGTTTTTTAGTTTTGGGCCGTGATTTGACGGCGATTCCGATGGTCGGATTGTCGTCGTCGATTGGCTTGCCGGCACTCATCTCTTCACCATACCTAGTGTCTGCCAAGGCCATGTCGGGACCAGCCATGTATCCAATATATATATAATAGCCTAGTTTGCTTCGAAAAAGAACCCGAGGATGGACAAAGGCATTAATCGACGCATGTTTTCGCGGCGCTCGTTGGCCGGAGCCGCGATCATAATCTGTGTAGCCTGCGGCTTCCCTGGCCAATCACGGCGCCGGGTATCGGCCGCCTGGGGGCTCTGGCGCGGACCGCGCCGATGCCGTCGGCCAGGGCGTAGAGACGGAAGCCGGGGATGCCGAACAGGCGCTTGGATGCCCCGGGCAGGTGGGTGGTCTGTACCAGGCGCGACATAAAACGCCCGCCGTTCGCCGGCGTACTGGACGCCGTCTTTCCGTGGTGCCATATTCACCTCCACCGGGGAGGAAGTTAATCTCTCCACAGCCATGACCAGGCCGGATGGGCGTGCGATGTATACCGGGACTCTTCTATACACTTGGCTCAGGGGCGAACGGTTCGGCACCGATGAGCTCGGCAACCGCTATTATCGGAACAGGAAAGGGCGCCGGCACGGGCGGGAGCGGCGCTGGGTCATGTTCAAAGGTCCGTGCGAGGCTTCCAAGGTGCCGCCGGAATGGCATGCCTGGCTCCATCACACCTGCGAATCGCCGCTCAATGAAAGCGCCGCCCAGGCCAAGCCGTGGCAAAGGAATCACCGGCCCAACATGACGGGCACGGCGGAAGCCCATTTGCCGAAGGGGCATGATTTCAAAGGTGGCCGCCGCGCCGCCGCCGGCGGCGACTATCAAGCCTGGATTCCGCCGCGACAGCGGGCGTAAGCCCGCGTGGTGTTTGAACGCCGATTGATCGCATGAGTGCGATCAATCCTGGAATGCTTTAGGATTTGAACGATGGCCACTGACGGCAAGGAAATCATCGTCGGCGGGGTCGCCATGGTCGGCCTTGTCTTATTGTTCGCCTTGAGTTACGGCGGCAGGAAACTATCGGCCGAAGGCGCTGGCGGCGATTATTCCGTGCTCGCCGCCTTCAACCGCATCGACGGTCTTTTTGAAGGCGACGACGTTCGTTTGGGCGGCATTCGCATCGGCGCCGTCGGGGCCTTGTCTCTCGACGAGAACTATCGGGCGGTGGTCAGCCTGGAAATCACCAAGGATGTCAAGCTGCCGACCGACAGCTCGGCGGCCATTCATACCGACGGCCTGTTCGGGAACAAATACATCGTCTTGGAACCTGGCGGCGAGGAGACGTTCCTGCAACCTGGCGAAGCTATCGTTTTCACCCAGGACGCCATGATCGTCGGCGAGCTTCTGGAACTGATCATCAGCCAGGGCAAGGCGCGGAAAAAAGAGCAACAGCGAAAAGCCGGGAGCAATCCCCTGGCGGCGGGGAAACAGTGAACAGGGCGGGGGAGCGGGCCGGCGCCGATTCCCGTCAACCAAGGACAGGCTCTAGAGGGGGGCAATAGCCATGGGTAAAAACGCCATCGAAACGGTCATGGGCGCCGTCGTTCTAATGGTCGCCGGGGTATTCGTTTACTTTGCCTACTCGATGGCCGAGGTCAAGGCCGTCCAGGGCTACCGGGTGACGGCGTTGTTTTACAAGATCGGCGGCCTCAAGACAGGCAGCGACGTCCGCGTCAACGGCATCAAGGTCGGCAGCGTCGTCGACCTTGGCCTGGATTCCGAAACCTACGACGCCGTGGTCACGTTGTCGGTCGCCGGTCATCTTCGGCTGCCCGTCGACACGGTCGCTTCCATCGCCAGCGCCGGCCTGATGGGCGGCAAGTACGTGCGCCTGGAGCCGGGCCAGGAAAAGAAATTCATCGCCGACGGCGGCCGCTTCGCCAAGACCAAGGATTTCCGTTCGCTGGAGGATCAAGTCGGTGAAATCATCTTCCTTGCCACCGGCGGCCCCTGATCCGGCGGTGGCCCGAAATAGTTTTGCCGCTGGGTACAATTTAGATGATACAGGCCACTAGAGGCTTGTTCCGCTTGGTTGTTTTTTTCGCCGCCGCCGCCGTCTTGCCCGCCCTGGCCGAGCCTTACGAGATCGCGGTGTTGCGGGGGCTGGACAAGGTCACGGCCAGGGTTTCCACCATCGAGGCGCCGGTCGGCCGGGTGAGCCGTTTCGGCACCCTGGAGATCATCGCCCGCGTCTGCGACAAGCGGCCGCCCGAGGAAACGCCGGAAAGCGCCTCCTTCCTGGATATATGGGAGGTCAGGCCCGGCGAGGCGGCGGTCAGCCTGTTCCGCGGTTGGATGTTCGCCTCGAGCCCGGCGCTCAGCGCCCTCGAACACCCGGTCTACGACGTCTGGGTACTCGATTGCGTTAACAGCCCCGCAAACACGCTCTCCGGTTCGGCCGGGGAGGGGACGGAGTAGACTTGCTGTTCTCGGGAAGATTAAGGACTAAAAAAAAGGGCTCATCCGGGAATTCCGGGAAAAGCGTTCGTGGACTTGCCCCCATTTCACCGGACACCCTGACGGGTTTTTGACTGGGCTCTGAGGAAGTCTCTAGGTGACCTCCACTTGAGTACACTGTGGGGGTGGTTCTCGTTATAATCTTCGAACCACCGGTGCAGCGCCGTGAGCACGGTATCGGCGTCGGGCAACGGGTTTATGTGAGCATAAT
>DASCOC010000281.1:0-6865 GCA_036011805.1 Rhodospirillales bacterium | reverse complement strand
CATGGCGCTGCTGATGCTTGGCGTGTTTCACAAAACCGGCGGCATTGAAGACATCAAGGCGTCCCGACTGATTTCCCTGCTCAGCGTCGTCACCCTGTTGCTGGCCGTGATGTTGGTCTCAACGTTATCCGGCGGCCGTCTGGTATCGTTCGCCAATATGTTCGTTAGCGATACCTTCGCCGTTTATTGCAAGGTTCTGGTGCTGGCCGGGTCGGCCCTGGCGATCATCATTTCGCACGGCTTTCGGGAACGACACGATATGGCCCGGTTTGAATATTCCATCCTCATCCTCTTCGCCACGCTCGGCATGATGATGATGATTTCCGCGAACGATCTGATTTCCCTGTACGTCGGCCTGGAACTGCAATCCTTGTCGCTTTACGTGATCGCGGCGTTTCAGCGTGACGACACCCGCTCGACCGAGGCCGGGCTGAAATACTTCGTTCTCGGCGCCGTCGCATCGGGCATGTTGCTGTACGGCTCGTCCCTGGTATACGGCTTCACCGGAACCACGAATTTCGATCAGCTTGCCGGATTGTTTGACGCCCATCACGGCGAGACCAGCATCGGCGTTATTTTCGGGATCGTCTTTATCCTGGCTGGATTGGCCTTCAAGGTTTCCGCGGTGCCGTTCCATATGTGGACACCTGACGTGTACGAAGGCGCACCGACGCCGGTCACCGCCTTTTTCTCGGTGGCGCCGAAGATCGCGGCGCTGGCGTTGTTTATCCGCGTCATGGTCGGGCCGTTCGGCGGCCTGGTCGCCGAATGGCAGCAAATTGTCATCTTCATATCGATGGCGTCGATGGCGCTGGGCGCGTTCGCCGCCATCAATCAAACCAACATCAAGCGAATGATGGCGTACAGTTCCATCGGTCATGCCGGTTACGCGCTGATCGGATTGGCGGTCGGCACCGAAGCCGGAATCCAGAGCGTTCTGGTATATCTGGCCATTTACCTGCTGATGAACATCGGCGTGTTTACCTGCATCCTGTACATGCGGCGCGACGGCCACATGGTTGAAAACATTAGTGATCTTGCCGGGATGAACCGAACCCATCCGATGTTGGCGCTGGCGCTGACGATCTTGATGTTTTCCATGGCCGGTATTCCTCCGTTCGCGGGCTTCTTCGGCAAGTTTTATATCTTTGTTGCCGCCATCGAGGCCCATCTGTACACGCTTGCCATCTTCGGGGTTTTGGCCAGCGTCGTTGCCGCGTTTTATTACTTGCGCATCGTGCAACTGGTTTATTTCGAAGACCTGGACGAGGCCCTGGATAAATCGGCGGCGCCGGAACTGGCGGCCGTGGTTACCGGCGCCGGGTTGTTCGTGGTCTTCTTCTTCGTTTATCCGACCCCCATCCTGTCGGCGGCGGCCGCGGCGGCGGCATCCTTGTTCGCCGGATAAAACCCAGGTTCATCATGCGCCAACCTGAACTTCCGTCGGCTTACCGCCTGGTGTGCCTGGATACCGTTGACAGCACCAATGCCGAGGCCCGGAGATTGGCGGCCCTGGGCGAAGATGAAACCCCGGACGGCACCCTGATCTGGGCCAAGGAGCAAACCGCCGGACGCGGCCGTCGGGGCCGTAAATGGTCGAGCCCACCGGGAAACCTGTATTGTTCATTAGTGCTGCGACCCGATGTTGCCGTAACCAAGGCCGCCGAATTCAGCTTCATTGCGGCGCTGGCGGTGTTCGACACCCTCGGCACGGTCGGCGAGCCCGGTCACAACGTCCATTGCAAGTGGCCCAATGATGTTCTGCTCAACGATAAAAAGGTCGCCGGTATCCTGCTCGAAACGGAAACCGGTGCGGACGGCCGCCCCGACTGGGTGATTTTAGGGGTGGGCATTAACGTTGGAATATTCCCCGGCGATACGGACTTCCCGGCGACGTCGCTGCGGGCTGAGAATTTTGCCGCCACCGAGGTTGATTGACTGGACTCCTTTTGCCGCCATTTTCTCAAGTGGACCAACACCTGGCTGGAGGATGGGTTTGCCCCGATCCGCAAGAACTGGCTATGGCACTGTTTCGGCCTGGGCGAAGAGATCGAGGTCCGGCTTGAGGGCGAAACCCTGACCGGCGTGTTCACCGACCTGGACGAAGACGGCGCATTGTTGCTGAAAACCGGCGACGGTGAGCGTAGGATCGCCGCCGGCGATGTTTTCTTTGCGTCTACGGACTGAGATTATCAACCATGTTATTGACCATCGATTCAGGTAACACCAATATCGTTTTTGCCGTCTTTGACGACGCTGACACGATCAAGGGTGAATGGCGGTCGTCGTCTCATACGGAACGTACCGCCGATGAAATCGGCGTCTGGCTCGGACAGTTGATGGGAAACGTCAACATTGCCACCGCCGACATTACCGCCGCCATCATCGCCTCGGTGGTTCCGGCGACGCTGTTCACCATAAAATCCCTGTGCCGGGATTATTTTAACTGTGAGCCGCTGGTGATCGGCGAGGAGGGGGTCGATTTGGGCCTTGAAGTGCTGATCGACCGGCCCGAAGATGTCGGCGCCGACCGGCTGGTCAATGCGGTATCCGCCCACCGCCAGTACGGCGGCCCGTTGATCATCGTCGACTTCGGCACCGCCACCACCTTCGATGTCATCGATGCCGGGGGCAATTACATCGGCGGCGTCATCGCCCCCGGAGTCAATCTATCGTTGGAGGCGCTGCACATGGCCGCCGCCCAACTTCCCCGCGTCGGCATCCAGCGGACCGAGAAAATCACCGGCAAGGGCACCATTGAAGCCATGCAATCGGGTATCTATTGGGGCTATGTCGGGCTGGTCGAAGGATTGGTTAAGCGGTTGCAGGACGAACACGGAGGCAACCTCGCGGTCATTGCCACCGGCGGACTGTCGGGACTTTTTTCAGAAGCCACGGATAGCATCAAGCATTCTGATCCGAACCTGACGCTGCGCGGCCTTCTCGCCATATACCGACTTAATTCATGAATGCCGACAGCCCCCCCGAAAACACCGAGCAATTGATCTTCCTGCCGCTGGGCGGCGCCGGTGAAATCGGTATGAACCTCAACCTCTACGGCATCGGGGCGCCTGGCCGGGAAACTTGGGTGATGGTTGATTTGGGGATCACCTTTGCCAACAGTGCCCAGCCCGGTTTTGATGTTCTGATGCCGGACCCGGCATTCATCGAAGAACGCCGCGAGCAACTGGCGGGATTGGTCCTCACCCATGCCCATGAAGATCACCTGGGCGCGGTTCCGTATCTTTGGCAACGGTTGCAATGCCCCATTTACGCGACCCCGTTTACGCTGTCGATCCTGAAACGCAAACTGGCGGAGACCGATTTCGCCGACCAGGTCGAGATCTTGGAGGTGCCCCTGGGCGGCCGATTCGAAGTCGGCCCCTTCGACATGGAATTGATAACCCTCACCCATTCGATCCCCGAACCCAATGCCATCGCCATCCGCACGGAATTCGGCACCATTCTTCATACCGGTGATTGGAAGTTCGATCCCAGCCCGGTGATCGGTGATACCGCCGACGTCGTGGCGCTGCAAAAACTCGGCGAGGAGGGGGTGTTGGCGATCGTTTGCGATTCCACCAATGTCTTTACGCCCGGCTCCACCGGCTCGGAAGGCGACCTGCTGGACAGCCTAACCAAGGTGATCGGCGCTTGCCAAGGCAAGGTCGCGGTCGCCTGTTTTTCCTCCAACGTGGCGCGGCTTGAAACCATCGCCATGGCCGCCAAGGCCAATGACCGGGACGTGGTGCTGGCCGGGCGGTCATTGTGGCGGATCAACGAGGCGTCGCGTGAAAACGGATACCTTGGCGATGTTCCAGCCTTCATCAGCGAAGAGGACGCCGGCCATATCCCCGACGACAAGGTGATGTTTATCTGTACCGGCAGCCAGGGCGAACCCCGGGCGGCGCTGTCCAGGATCGCCAACGGCGACCACGCCCACCTGACCCTGGGCGAAGGCGATACGGTGATCTTCTCGGCCCGCATGATTCCTGGCAACGAAGACAGCATCGGGCGGCTGCATAATCAACTGGTGCGCCTTGGGGTTCAGGTGATTACCTCGAACGATCACTTCATTCATGTCTCCGGCCACCCGGCCCGGGACGAACTGACCCGTATGTATCAATTAACCCAGCCCAGGATATCGGTCCCGGTACACGGCGAACGCCGCCACCTGGACGAACATGCGGCGTTGGCCCGTTCGTGTCAGGTGCCGAAGGCCATCGTCAATGAAAACGGCGGCATGATCCGTCTGGCGCCGGGAGAGCCGGGCATCTGCGGCGAGGTGTCCTCCGGCCGCCTGGCGCTTGAAGGCAACCGCTTGATCCCTTCGAACGGCGCCCTCGCAAAAAGCCGCAACCGGGCCCTTTACAACGGTTCTGCGACGGTGACGATGGCCTTGGATGAAGACGGCAGGCTTTGCGCCGAGCCCGAACTTTCGACCAGCGGCCTGTTGGAAGACGGCGAGGAAGACTTCGCCGACGATGCTGTTTACGCCGCCAAGGAAGCCCTTCAGGGAATGAAGGGCAAGGACCTAAGGGACGATGGCAAGGTCCGTGAGACCGTGCGTATTGCGGTCCGGCGCAGTTTCCGTAAAAATCTAGACAAGCGCCCGGTTTGCACCGTGCATTTGATCCGAGTTTAAGGAGCGACTCTAAACCTATGATCGGCAATCTCAATCACGTCGCCGTCGCGGTGCCTGACCTGGATGCCGCCGCCAAGGTCTACCGGGAAACATTGGGCGCCACGGTGTCCGGCCCTCAGGCGCTGCCGGACCACGGCGTCACGGTAGTTTTCGTCGACGTCGGCAACACCAAGATCGAGCTTTTACAGCCCTTGGGCGACAATTCCCCGATCGCCAAGTTTCTCGAAAATAATCCCGGTGGCGGCATGCACCATATGTGTTTTGAGGTCGATGACATTATCGCCGCCCGCGACCAGCTGACCCAACAAGGCGCACGGGTTCTCGGTGACGGCTCGCCAAAAGAAGGGGCGCACGGCAAGCCGGTGCTGTTCCTGCATCCCAAGGATTTTACCGGCGTTCTGATCGAACTGGAACAACGATAATGGATTGGTATACCAGCCTTGCCACCTACGCCATCATCTGGGGACTGGTGATGTTCATGGTTCTGCCGTGGGGGGTCCGGCGCATCGACCCCGATGACCTCGGCGAAGGCGACGACCCCGGCGCGCCGGCAAACCCGCATCTCCTGATGAAGGCCGCCATCACCACCATCGCCGCCGCCGTCATCTTCGGCCTGATCTATGTGATCATCGTGTCGGGCGTCTTCTCGTTTAGAGCCTGAACTTTGACAGGCTTATGGTGAGTAAACCGAAATCTTAAGGGCTGCCGAAATGAAAGAAATGAATGAACTTCTTGCGAAATTTTTTCGCCAAAAGTGGCAATTATTCAGCGATGAAATACGTTTAGGCTTACCTTCTGACCCCGGAGTTTACGCCTTGGCGTACACGACAAGTAATTTAGCGGGGCAGACGGTAAAAACTACAGACGTTTTTTACGTTGGAATGTCGAACGCCTCACAAGGACTAAAACAGCGCCTCAACCAATTTCATAGGGGTATCAGAAAAGGCGATATGCATAGTGGCGGGATGCGTTTTTTAAAAAATTATTTAAAAGGCACATCCTATGATCCGGCTCGGTCGCGTAAGAAATTTTGGGTTGCCCACCTGTCGCTGCCTTGCGACGTAAAAAAAGAACGGCGAACTCCGAATGACCTTCGCACCATGGGAAAGGTGTCGTGTCTCGAATATTTTATTCTCGCCAGAGTCAAACAGGGTACCGGCGATGAGCCTGAACTAAACCTCAAATAAGTGATTATTGAACATGTCCTGGTACTGCGAAGTCGCCGAAGACAATCCCATCCACCAATCCTATCATGACTTTGAGTACGGCTTTCCCCTAGACGGCAGGGATGATGAGCGCTACCTGTTCGAGCTGCAATCGCTGGAGCTGTTCCAGGCCGGGCTGTCATGGGACCTTATTTTAAAGAAACGCCCGACCACGGTGGCCGCCTTCGACAATTTCGACGTCGATACCGTCGCCGCCTATAAGGCCAAGGACGTCAAGCGGCTGCTCGGTGACGCCGGCATTATCCGCAACAAGCTCAAGGTCGCGTCGATCATCGAGAACGCCAAACGCATCCAGGCGCTTCGCGACAGCGGCGTGTTAGGAGGCGGAGGCTTCGCCGCCTGGATCGCCGTCCATCATCCGTTGAACCGGGCCGAATGGACGAAGCTGTTTCGCCAATCCTTCAAATTCATGGGCAGTGAGATCGTCAATGAGTTCCTGATGTGCATCGGCTACCTACCCGGCGCCCACCATGAGGATTGCAAGGCCTTCAAGCGCATCGCCAAGCTGAACCCGCCGTGGATGCAGGTCGATGCGAAGTTCTTTGCCGACGGTTGAAGCCGGGGCGGCAAACGCATAAAGTCCCACATCCTTCGCGTCCTTCGGCGCAATCAGAATTCGAGGCCATTCCCTTTATGCGCTTATCCCGTTTTTTCATGCCGACCCTAAAGGTAACCCGATCCGAGACGCAGGTCGTCTCACACCGCCTGATGTTGCGTGCAGGCATGATCCGCCAATCGTCGGCCGGTATATATTCGTGGCTGCCGCTGGGGTTGCGGGTGTTGCGGAAAATCGAAGACATCGTGCGCCAGGAACAGGATGCCATCGGTGCCCAGGAAATGTTGATGCCGACCATCCAACCCGCCGATCTTTGGATTCAAAGCGGTCGTTACGAAGACTATGGAAAGGAATTGCTGCGAATCACCGATCGCCATAAACGGAAAATGCTGTATGGCCCCACCAACGAGGAACAGGTTACCGAGATTTTTGCCGACG
>DASCOC010000280.1:0-3787 GCA_036011805.1 Rhodospirillales bacterium | reverse complement strand
GAAGCCCGCGCCCAGGTCGGCACCAATTCCCTGGTCAAACCGGCGCGCAACAACGTTCCCAGGGGCTATATGTTCGGTCCGTGGAACCTGTCGGTGGCCGACAGCGCCGATCCGAAGAAGAACAAGTGGCTGGCCAACGCTACCACCAGCCGTATTTGGGACCCGGTGTCTGGTCAGGTCGACTTCAAGAAGAGCGCATGCCGGATCGAAAAGATCTGATTAGCAAGCAAGAGCTCGATGGAACGCAGAAACTTTCTCAAGGCACTCGCGGCGGGGGCGGCGGCAGCCGTTGTCCCCGCCGCCGGCCGTGCAAGCCCTGGTCATTGGGGGGGCCATTCGGGCCTTCGCTACCTGCGTCCGCCCGGCGCGCTGACGGAAGATGACTTCCTCGGGCGCTGCATCAACTGCGGTCAATGCGGCGAGGTCTGCCCGAACAGAACGATCAAGTATTTCGGCCTGGAAAACGGCTTTTCGTCCATCGACACGCCCTTCATCACGCCCCGGGAAAAGGCCTGTATCCTGTGCATGAAGTGCGGTGACGTGTGCCCGACCGGCGCCATCCAGCCGGTCAAGCGCGAACTGACGTCTATTTTGGACGGCGTCCAGATGGGCAAGGCCGTGGTCGATGAAAGCCTGTGTCTTTCTTTCCAGGGCAAGACCTGCGGCGTCTGTTACCGGGCGTGTCCGTTGCCGGATGTCGCCATCACCGTCGGCATGCTGGAACAACCCCACGTCACTGACAAATGCGTCGGTTGCGGGTTGTGCGAACGATCCTGCATCCAAATGCCGCAAGCCATTCGCATCGTCCCTCATCACGGATAAACACCTAGGGTAAAAATAATAATGAGCGCGAAGCGCCAATCCCCGTTTTTCCTCTGGCGTCACTTGAACAAGCTCAGGTGGCTGACCTTGAGCGCCGTTTTCGCGTTGTTGGTGGCGTTGCCGTTCGTGCATCTGTATCAGACCTATGTCGCGGCGCACGCCTATGACCTGCTGTCACCGTCGGAACGACAGGTCTATGACGTCGTTGAGACACTGACGGCGCCCTTCACCAACGACCCGGCCGAGGATCTGGACGCCATCAAGGGCAACACCTGGTCGGGAACCTTCTGGGGGCTAAAGCTGTCGGATCCATTGGCGGCCCTGGGACAGATGGCGGCGGGTAGGACTCTCTATTGGCCGTTCCTGTTGACCGCCCTCATCCCCATCGGCCTCACTGTCGTCTTCGGGCGTTTTTTCTGCGGCTGGATATGTCCGGCGACGTTTATCTATGAACTCAACAGTAATTTCGCCGCGTGGCTGCGCTGGGCCGGTTTCAACCCCGGCAACCGTCATTTCGACAAACGCATTAAGTACGGCGTTCTGGCGCTGGGCGTGATCGGGTCTGCCGTCACCGGGTCGGTGCTGGTGGCGGCGGTCTATCCGCCCGCCATCATCGGTCGCGAAATCTATTACGCGGTAGCGCTGGGCGGGTTCGGCGCCGGCGCGGTGTTCTTCCTGGCCACCTTGTTGTTCGACCTGCTGGTCGCCCGGCGTGGGTTCTGCCGGGTGCTGTGTCCCGGTGGCGCGTTGTATTCCCTGCTTGGGCGCTATCGCCTTATTCGCATCCGCCGCATCGTCGAGGATTGTAACGACTGTGCCAAATGCAACGCGGTGTGCGAATTCGATCTCGACCCACTCAGGGACAACTTCGGCCAGGAATGCAACAACTGCACGGCGTGTATCGCCATTTGCCCGACCGACGCCCTGACCTTCACGCTCAGGCCCGCCGACATCGCGCCGCAAGGGCCGGGCCACCTGGGCCGGCTGTACTCCCACGAACAGGATAATGCCGCTGATGGAGCGCCCAATGGAACGTAGGGGGGCATTGAAAAAACTGACCACCGCCGCCGCCCTGCTCGCCGCCAGCGCCGCGCCCTACGGTTTTTCAGCGCTGTTGTCCCCCAAACATGCCCCGGCGCGGAATAAGGCGCCGAATAAGGCGCATCGGCGTAACTACTTGCGCCCGCCAGGCGCCATCAAGGACGACGACGCATTTGTTTCGGCATGCATCGGCTGCGGGTTGTGCGGCGAGGTCTGCCCACCCCGCTGCATCCGGTTCCATGCCCGCGACGGCGCCGCCAGCGTCAACACGCCTTATATTGATCCCGAGGACAAAGCCTGCATCCTGTGCAACAAATGCATGCAGGTCTGTCCCACCGAGGCGCTGACGGAAACGCCGCTGGACAAGATCGACATGGGCCTGGCCCGGATCGACCGCACCGCGTGCTATCCCTGGGTCGACCGGGGCGTCTGCGGCGCGTGCGTCAGCATCTGTCCGTTGGGCTCAAAAGCGATTACCTTTAAGATGTATAACCAATACCGGCCAGTGATCGAGAAAGGCTGTGTCGGTTGCGGGTTGTGCGTCGAGGTCTGCCCGCACCCGAGCGTGCCGATCTGGATCATCGACAGGCCCGCTGCCTCGGGCGCGACACGAAAGGTTTAGGCGATGAAGAGGTTTGTTTTAACGGCGTTTGGGATAATCGCCCTGATTGCGGCGTCCACCGATTTTGCCGCCGCCCACCATGTTTTAGGCCGGCCCGCGTCCAGCCTGAATGAGGATTCCAACACCCCGTCGGCGATCCAGGGCGACGCCCAACTCGGCCATTACACCGTCACCTATATGGTCTTTCCCGCCTTCCCCAAGCCGGGCGCCCCTGGGCGCATCAGCCTGTATGTCAGCGGTGGCGCCAAGCCGTTTCAAGGCAAGGTCTCGTTCAAGGTCAGCAGCGATACCTGGTTATCAAAGCTGGGCTTCGAAGCCGAGACCAAGACGCTGGGCATGCAGGCCCCCGACGACCATGTCTACCGGCAGAGCTTCACCTTTGGCCAAGCCGGCGATTACATCATCTCCGCCGAGTTCGAGGACGGCCACGAACCCTACAGACTCGACTTTCCGCTGCGCATCGGCGACCCCGCCCCGATCGGCCCGGTCGGCATCATCGCCGTCTTGTTGGCGGTAGCCTTAATCACCGTCAGCCTGATCCAGCGACGGCGATCCATGACCGGCAAAATTCGAGAAGCCCATGGCCAAAAAAACCAAAGATGAACCGGTCCTAAATCGCCGGGACCTGTTCAAGCTCGGCGCCGGCAAAACCGCCGAGGCGGCGGGCAGGTTGGCCGGCATCAAGGCTGCCTGGGCGGCCGAAAATTGGTTGCGCCCGCCCTTCGCCCTGGCAGAACTGGCGTTTGAGCTGACCTGCACCCGGTGCGACAAGTGCATTGAGGCCTGCCCCTTCGATGTGCTGTTCAAGCTACCGGCACGGTTCGGGCTACAGGTAGCGGGCACCCCGGCCATGGACTTGCTACACCGGGGCTGCCACATGTGCGAAGATTGGCCCTGCGTCGCCGCCTGTGAACCCAAGGCCCTGGCGATGGCGGTAGCGCAAGTGGCCCCGAATGAGGATGGCTCTCAGCCCCCACCGAAGCCCAAACTGGCGACCATTACCATCAATACCAAGACCTGCCTGCCCTATCTGGGCCCCGAATGCGGCGCCTGCGCACACGTTTGTCCGGTCCCGGGCGCGCTTGAATGGGAGGATGGGCTCAGGCCCGTCATCAACCAGGATGTCTGCACCGGATGTGCGCTCTGCCGGGAAGCCTGTATCCTCGATCCCGAGGCGGTCGACGTTTCGGCAATCAGCCCCAACGATGATGACGAGGAAGCGGCGGTGGCGTCATAACGCCGTTAGTGTTTGAATCCTCCGCCACCGTCTTCGACAAGGCGTTTCACCTGTTCGTAGATCTG
>DASCOC010000279.1:0-18378 GCA_036011805.1 Rhodospirillales bacterium | reverse complement strand
GGATGAACGCCGCAACACTCTGGAGGAAAACCGCAAAAGCAAGGGCGGCCGCCGGTTTTGGTAACGAAAAACCCATCTCCTCCCATAGCAACTCCGGCCTGAAAGTAAAAGCCGCGCTTGTGGAAATGTCGCTTAAGGCATATATTGCACTGCAATAATATATTTTGCGTCGCACAAAGGAAATATCAATGCAAATGGAACAGGCCATAGAAGCCAAAAGGGTCAAGGAAGCCAACGAAATGCTTCACGGGCTCTATTTTGAAGACCTCGAAGAAGGCATGAAAGACGCCTACGCCAAGACCATTACCAACGCCGACATCATCACCTTCGCGGGGATTTCCGGCGACACCAACCCGGTCCACCTGAACCATGAATTCGCCAGCGAAACCATGTTCGAAGGCCAGATCGCCCACGGCATGCTGACCGCCAGCTTCATCTCCACCGTCATCGGCACCAAACTGCCCGGACCGGGCTGCATTTACGTGTCCCAGAGCCTGCGCTTCAAGGCCCCGGTCAAGGTCGGTAACACGGTTATGGCGACCTGTACGGTGAAAAAAATGTTCCCGGAAAAGCGCATGATCGAAATGGAAACGGTGTGTTCCGTCGGCGGCAAGCCGGTTCTCGACGGCGAGGCCACCATCTTGGTGCCCTTGAAGGCCAATAAAGCGTAGCGCCCTTTCTCCTTGACCACGGGGAAGGCCGCTGACACTTTCCCGCCATGCGAATTTTTCGCCATTTTGAAACCCTGCCCGAAGACGTCAGAGGCGCCGTCATCGCCATTGGCAACTTCGACGGCGTGCACCCCGGCCATCAGGCGGTCATCAACGAGGCCGGCCTCATCGCCCGTGACTCAGGGCGGCCGTGGGCGGTGCTGACGTTCGAGCCCCATCCCCGCAGACTGTTCGCCCCCGACCAGCCGCCGTTCCGGCTGACGCCGTTCCGCGCCAAGGCTAAGGTGATCGAAAATTTGGGTGTTGATATGCTGATCGTGCAGCGATTCAACAAAGCCTTTTCCCAACTTGAGGCGAGAGATTTCGTCAACGATGCCCTGGTACAGGGTTTCGGCGCCAGCCACGTGGTCTCGGGCTATGATTTTGTCTTCGGCCAGGGCCGAGGCGGCCATTGCGATTTGCTGCTGGCCATGGGCGCCGAACAGGGGTTCGGGTTTACCGCCGTCAACGCCATCGAAGACGGCACCGGCGAGCCCTATTCATCGACCCGCATCCGCGACAGGCTTATGGCCGGCGATCCCCGAGGCGCCGCCGCCATCCTCGGCCGCGATGTTGAAATCGAAGGCCGGGTTATTGCCGGTGAAAGCCGCGGCCACGCCATCGGTTTTCCGACCGCCAATATATCGTTAGGCTCCTACCTCAGGCCCGTGAACGGCGTTTACGCCATTCGCGCCGGCATCGAAAATGGCGCCGACGTTGAATGGCGGAACGGCGTTGCCAACATCGGGGTACGGCCGACGTTCGGCGCCGAAAGCATCATTTTGGAGGTGTATTTGTTCGATTTCGACGACGATCTTTATGGCCGGCGGCTGCGCGTGCGCCTGATTGATTTCCTGCGCGAAGAAAAGAAGTTTGACGGCATCGATGATTTGAAGGCACAAATCGCCCTGGATGTAACCAAGGCAAAAGAAATACTCACAAGAGGCGAGGAGCGGCGGGGCCGCGACCGGGACTAAAACAAGATATGACCAATTACAAAGATACCGTGTTCCTGCCGAAGACCGACTTTCCCATGAAAGCCGGGCTGGCCGAGCGCGAGCCCGAAACCCTGAAGCGATGGGATGCCATGGATATTCAGGCGCGCCACCGCGCCGTCGCCAAGGGCCGCGATCCCTTCATCCTTCACGACGGCCCGCCTTATGCCAACGGCCACCTGCACATCGGCCACGCCCTCAACAAAATCCTCAAAGATGTCGTCGTGCGCTCACAGCAAATGATGGGCAAGGACGCCAATTACGTTCCCGGTTGGGACTGCCACGGCCTGCCGATCGAATGGAAGATCGAGGAAAAGTACCGCGACCAGAAAAAAGACAAGGACGAGGTGCCGGTCGTCGAATTTCGCCAGGAATGCCGCGAATTCGCCGAGCAATGGATCGACATCCAACGCGTCGAATTCAAGCGCATGGGCCTGATCGGCGACTGGGACAATCCCTATACGACCATGAGCTTCGCCGCGGAAGCGCAAATCCTTCGTGAGCTGGGCAAGTTCCTGATGGACGGATCGCTGTACCAGGGCGCCAAGCCGGTGATGTGGTCACCGGTGGAAAAGACGGCGCTGGCCGAAG
The DNA here is from genome assembly GCA_036011805.1 of Rhodospirillales bacterium. Lineage (GTDB taxonomy): Bacteria > Pseudomonadota > Alphaproteobacteria > Rhodospirillales > Casp-alpha2 > Casp-alpha2. The sequence continues at coordinate 16,082 of DASCOC010000279.1, read as the reverse complement.
CCGAGATCGAATACCACGACCATACCTCGACCACCATTTTCGTCCGCTTCCCTGTCTCACACGCATCGACACCGGAGATCGAGGGCGCGTCCATCGTCATCTGGACGACGACGCCCTGGACCATGCCCGGCAACCGCGCCGTCGCCTTTGGCCCGGAAATCCCGTATGTGGCGATCGAGGTCGTCAAAACCGCCGACGAAAGCCTGGCGGTCGCGGGAGAAAAACTGATCGTCGCCGAAGCCCGGCTGGAAGACTTCATCCGCCAATGCGGGATCGAGGAGTTGACCGCGCACGCCACCTTCAAGGGCGCGGCGCTGGCCGGCACCGTCTGCCGCCACCCCCTCAATGGTCAGGGCTATGACTTCGAGGTCCCGGCGCTGAGCGCCGACTTCGCCACCACCGAGGAAGGCACCGGCATCGTCCACATCGCCCCGGGGCACGGCGCCGATGACTGGATTTTGGGGCAAGCCAACGGCATCGACATTCCCCAGACCGTCGGCGAGGACGGCTGTTTCTACGACCACGTGCCGGTGTTCGCAGGCAAACACGTCTACAAGGTCAACGACGAGGTCGCCGACACCCTTGAAGCCGCCGGCGGGCTGCTGGCACGGGGAAAATTGTCGCATCGCTATCCCCATTCCTGGCGCTCGAAGGCGCCGTTGATCTTCCGCAACACCACCCAATGGTTCATCTCCATGGAGACCACGGACCTGCGCGACAAGGCGCTGAACGCCATCGACGAGACCCGCTTCGTCCCCGACACCGGCAAGAAGCGGCTCAGGGGCATGATCGAAAGCCGCCCCGATTGGTGCGTATCGCGGCAACGGGCCTGGGGGGTGCCGATCGCGGTTTTCGTCAACAAGGAAAGCGGCGAGCCGCTTCGCGACCAGGGCGTCATGGGCCGCATCATCGAGGCGTTTGAGGCCGAGGGCGCCGACGCCTGGTTCGCGTCCGACCCGTCGCGGTTCTTAGGAAGCGGCTTCAACGCCGATGACTTTGACCAGGTCACCGACATTCTCGATGTCTGGTTTGATTCCGGCTGCACCCACACCTTCGTGCTTGAGGGCCGCGACGATTTGCAGTGGCCGGCATCGCTGTATCTGGAAGGAACCGACCAGCACCGCGGCTGGTTCCACTCGTCGTTGCTGGAATCCTGCGGCACCCGGGGGCGCGCGCCTTATGAGGCTGTCCTCACCCATGGCTTCGTGATGGCCGAGGACGGCCAGAAGATGTCCAAATCGCTGGGCAATATCGTCTCGCCCCAGGACGTCATCGATCAACACGGCGCCGATATCCTGCGGCTGTGGGTAGTCGGGTCCGATTATTCGGAAGACTTGCGGATCGGACCGGAAATCCTGAAAAGCCAGTCCGACATCTATCGCCGGCTGCGCAACACGTTCCGTTACATGCTCGGCAACCTCAACGGTTTCACCGAAGACGAACGCCTGGAGTTGGCCCAAATGCCGGAACTGGAACGCTGGGTCCTGCACCGGCTTTGGGAACTGGACGGCAAGTTGCGCCAAGCCTGCAACGATTTCCATTTCCATCCCATCTTCGCCGAGCTGCATAATTTCTGCACCGTCGACCTGTCGGCGTTTTATTTCGACATCAGGAAGGACGCGCTGTATTGCGACCATGCCGGGGATGAGCGCCGCCGCGCCGCCCGCACGGTCCTGGATTCGGTCTTCGATTGCTTGTGCGCCTGGATGGCTCCGTTTATCTGCTATACCGCCGAAGAAGCCTGGCTGGCACGAAATGGAACAACTGAGGGCGACAGCGTCCACCTTCGCACCTTCCCAGAAATCCCCGATGCTTGGCGCGACGATGATTTGGCGGAAAAATGGAAAACCGTGCGCGACGTTCGGCGCGTCGTTACCGGCGCCCTGGAAGTCGCCAGGGCGGAGAAAAAAATCGGCTCCAGCCTGCAGGCGGATACGGTCGTGTTTGCAGACGTTAAGCACCAGGAGGCCTTCAACGGCATTGATCTGGCCGAACTGTTCATCACGTCGGCGGCATCCTTCGGCGACGGCGACCAGGAACCGGGCTTTACCCTTGATGAGGTTCCCGGCGTTCAGGTTGTCTGGAAGCCGGCCGAAGGCGAAAAGTGCGAACGTTGCTGGAAAGTGCTGCCCGACGTCGGCAGCAACGCCGATCATCCAACCGTTTGCGGGCGCTGCGCTGACGCGGTCGGTCAAGGGTCAGCGGCAACGCCCGAAGCATGAAAATCCCCCCGCACGTTCGAAAAGGCCTCGCCCTGGCGGCGGCGGTTTTGGCTGTCGATCAGCTAACAAAATGGTGGATCGTCTTCACCGTCATGCAGCCGCCCCGGGTGATCGAGGTGACGCCCTTTTTCAATCTGGTGCTGGGTTGGAATTTCGGCGTCAGCTTCGGGATGCTGAATTCGACGCCGGCGATCAACACTTGGCTGCTGCCACTGCTCACCGTCGCCATCACCGGGGGGCTGGTGTACTGGTTGTTCCGGGAAAACCGGCGCTGGACCGTCATCGGCCTCGGCTTGATCATCGGCGGTGCCGTCGGCAACCTTATCGACAGGCTGCGTTTTGGTGCGGTCGCGGACTTTTTGGATGTCCACGCCTTCGGCTATCATTGGCCGGCGTTCAATGCCGCCGACAGCGCCATCACTGTCGGCGCCATCGTGGTGATCCTAGAATCCTTGTTTTGCAATACCAAGGAGCGATGACAATGACCCGTAGGGACGGCTTGCCAAGGTTTTCGGCAAGGAGCGTGCGGCGTGGCGATGCGGGGCATCGGAAGCCGTTCGCGACGCTGTCCGAAAGCCTTGGCAGGCCGCCGTTCCGGTCGCCCATTCGGCCCGTCGGGTAGGAGAAAAGCCGCAGGTGATGTGGTGCATCATCAAGGCTTTTAGACGCCCTCCGACGGGCCGAATGGGCGATCCCTATGGGTCATTGTCATCGGTCCTTGGTATAGGTGACGAAAAGCCTTAAAATAGCAGGCGGATGATGAAAACAATGAAGACGACAACCACCATAGTTTGCCTTGCCTTGGCCGTGGCGCTGCTTGGGGCTTGCGAATCGGCGCGCAAGGCGTTCAGCACCGACAAAACCGCGCCCGATGAATTCGCCGTCTATTCCCGGCCGCCCTTAAGCCTGCCGCCCGAATACACACTCCGCCCGCCGACACCGGGCAAAGAGCTTCAACGCGGCGAGGCGTCGACCACCCTGGCGAAAAGAGCGATCATCAATCAGACGGTCCGCAGACAGGCGAAGCCGTTACCGGCCAAGGGTAGCCCCGGCGTCTTGGCCTTGCTGCGCGATACCGGCGGCCTCAACTCAACGCCGGACATCCGTGCCACCATCAACGAGGAAACCTCCATCCTCAGCAGCCAGGACCAGCGATTTGTCGACAAATTGATTTTCTGGGTCGATGAAAAAGAAGCCGGCGGCACCATCGTCGATGCCAAGAATGAACAAAAACGCATCCAGAAGAACCAGGCGCTCGGTAAATCCATCAACGACGGCGAAAGCCCCGAAATCAAGGTCAAGCGCGGCAAAAAGGGTCTTCTGGACTTTTAGCCCCCGGCTGAATTCCGCGCCTTGATGTCGCCATGATTTGCGGCGATTGTCCCGCACCGAACCGGGAAATGACGCGTTCGTGAAACCCAAAACACCACGTCCGTGTTATCTTGGCGAACACAAAACGGATTACATGACAAAAGGGCTTCCATCAATGAAACGGGGCTTTCCTATCCTCCTATTCGCGGCGCTGTTGACCGCCGCCGGGATTAGCGCCCCGGCCCAGGCCGGTGTTTTCAATCCCGATACCTTCACCCTTTCCAACGGCATGCGGGTGGTGGTGGTCGAAAATCACCGGGTTCCGGTGGTCACCCACATGGTCTGGTACGGCGTCGGGTCCGCCGACGAGGGCCAGGGCGAATCCGGGATCGCGCATTTTCTCGAACACCTGATGTTCAAGGGCACCAAAAGGCGCGCCCCTGGCGAATTTTCCAAGATTCTCGCCCGCAACGGCGGCCAGGAAAACGCCTTTACCTCTTCGGATTACACCGCCTATTTCCAGACCGTCGCCGTCAACCGGCTGGAATTGTTTATGGAAATGGAAGCCGACCGGATGACCAATCTGGTGCTCACCGAAAAAGGCGTGGAAACGGAAAAGGCGGTGGTGTTGGAAGAACGCCGGTCGCGCACCGACAACAACCCGGGCGCCATTCTCGGTGAACAAGTCACTGCGGCTCTGTATCTGAACTACCCCTATCGGCGGCCGGTGATCGGCTGGGCGCACGAAATCCAGGCGCTCAGCCTGAAGGGCGTGATGGCGTTTTACAAAAAATGGTATGCGCCTTCCAACGCCATCCTTGTCGTCGCCGGCGACATCACCGCCGCCAAACTGAAGCCCCTGGCGGAAAAATATTATGGCGCTATTCCCGCCCAGCCCCCGACCCCGCGCACCAGGCCGACGGAACCACCGCAAAGCGCCAAGCGCACGGTGACCCTGAAAGACAAGCGTGTCCGCCAACCGTCATGGGGCCGGGCGTACCTCGCGCCCAGCCTGCTCAGCGGGGAGACCCAACACGCCTACGCGCTTGAGGTGTTGGCCGACATCATCGGTGGCGGTTCTTCCTCGCGCCTCTACCGCACCCTGGTGGTTGAAAACAAGCTCGCCCTTTCGGCCGGCGCTTATTACGGCGCCGATGACCGCGGGCCCAGCCGCTTCGGCATCTACGCGGGCCTCAAGCCCGGTGTCAGCATGGATACCCTGGAGAGTAAGATCGAGGAAGAGCTGGCCAAGCTGATTGATGGCGGCGTCACCGCATCGGAACTGGCCCGCGCCAAAAAACGCATGCAGGCGCAAGCCGTCTTTGCCCGCGATTCCCTATCCGGCGGTGCCCGCACCTTGGGCGCGGCGCTGGCCATCGGGCTCAAGGTCGAGGATGTGGAAGCCTGGCCGGAACGCATCGGCGCCGTCACCGTCGAGCAAATTAAGGCCGCCGCCAAGGCGGTCCTGAAGGAAGGCCGCTCGGTGACGTCTTATCTGCTCGGCAAGAAAACCGGTTGAGGAAGGAGCGCCCAATGACACGCATCATCCGGTCCTTATTGATCGCCCCCGTTGTTGCCGCCTTCCTGCTTGTTGGCGGCATTCTGTCCGCCGGGGCGGCCGGGGCGGTGACGATCGAGCGTGTCGAGTCGCCCGGCGGCATCATGGCCTGGCTGGTGCGCGATCATTCCAACCCGATCATTTCCATGCGGTTTGCCTTTCGCGGCGGCGCCGGACTTGACCCGGAAAACCGCGTCGGCCTCGCCAACATGGTGGCGTCGCTGCTGGACGAAGGCGCCGGTGATCTGGGCAGCCAGGCCTTTCAGCAACAGCTGGAAGACCTGGTTATCCGACTTCGGTTCCGGGCCGGGCGCGATTCCCTCACCGGCCGCCTGGTGACCTTGGCCGAAAACAGGGACACCGCGTTTAACATGCTTTCCTTGGCGCTGACCAAGCCCCGGTTCGACTCCGAGCCGGTGGAACGAATCCGCAGCCAACTTCTTGCCGAAATCCGCCGCGACACCGAAAATCCCGGCGCCATCGCCGGCAAAACCCTGTTCAAGACGCTTTTCCCCAAGCACCCCTACGGCCGTCCCACGGATGGGCTAAAAGACGACGTCGCCGCCATCACCCGGGCCGACCTCAAGGCCTTTACGGCTGAGCGTCTGGCCAAGGACAACCTGATCATCGGCGTCGTCGGCGACATCAAGGCCGAAACCCTGGCCACCCTTTTGGACACCACCTTCGGCGGCTTGCCTGACAAAGCCAAAGCCTGGTCCTTACCCGAGGCAAATCCTCAAGGGGCGGGGCGGACCATCGTCGTCAAAAAGCAAATCCCGCAAAGTTCCATCGTCTACGCCGAGAAGGGATTGAAGCGTAAACATCCCGATTTCTATGCCGCCTATGTCATGAACTATGTATTCGGCGGCGGCGGTTTTACCTCCCGGCTCTATGAAGCCATCCGCGATAAACGGGGGTTGGCGTATTCCGTCTATTCCGGGCTTCACCCCCTCGATCATGCCGGGCTGATCTTCGGCGCCGCCGGCACCGCCAATGCCAATGTCGGCGAAACCCTTCGTCTGCTCCGCCAGGAATGGGCCCGCATGGCCAAGGACGGCATGAACGAAAAGGAACTGGCCGACGCCAAGACCTATTTGACCGGATCCTACCCCTTGAGGTTCACCTCCAGCGGCTCCATCGCCGCGATGCTGGTCGGCATTCAGCGGGACAATCTCGGTATTGAATACATGGACCGCCGCAACGGCCTGATCGAAGCGGTGAGCCTGAATGACGTCAATCAGATTGCGGGCAACCTGCTGCAAGCGGATAATCTCACCGTCGTCGTTGTCGGCGCGCCCAAGGGCGTCAAAAGCAGCGAATAGGTTTTATCCACCGGTACTGGCTGGCCGGGGCAATCTTTGTTAGGGTCAACCGACAATCCCAAATTTCAGCCGACCGGTTAATCTCATATGGCGTCTTTGCAAAGTTCCCCCGCCTGGAAGGCGCTAAAAGCCCACCACAAGAAAGCGGCCGGGCTTCATATGCGTGACCTGTTCGCCGCCGACGAAAACCGCTTCGAGGACTTTTCCATAAGCCGGGGCGGGCTGTTACTCGATTATTCCAAAAACCGCGTCACCACGGAGACCATGGGCCTTTTGATGGACCTGGCCAAGGCCGCCGATGTGGAAGGCTGGCGGCGGTGCATGTTGGCGGGGGAGGCCATCAACACCACCGAAGACCGCGCCGCGCTGCATGTGGCGCTTCGCAATCCGCTCGATCATGCGCCGATGAAGGCGATGGGCAAAGACGTCATGCCCGATGTCCGCGCCCTGCGGGATAAAATGCGCGCCATGGCCTCCGCCATTCGCTCCGGCGCCTGGACCGGGGCCACCGGCAAAGCCATCGCCGCCATCGTTCATATCGGCACCGGCGGTTCTCACTTAGGGCCTGAAATGGTGACCCAGGCGCTGGCCCCGATTAACCCGCCAGGCCCTGGCGGCCCGGCCATGCATTTCATTTCCAACGTCGACGGCGTTCAGATCGCCACCGCCCTGAACGGTCTCGCGCCGGAAACGACGCTGTTCATCGTCGCCTCGAAAACCTTCACCACCGAAGAAACCATCACCAATGCCCGCACCGCCAAGGCCTGGTTGGTGGACGCCTTGGGTCAAGACGCCGTCGCCAAACACTTCATCGCCGTTTCCGGCAACGCGCGAGCGGTGTCGGAATTCGGCATACCGCCGGACAACACTTTTGATCTTTGGGATTGGGTCGGCGGGCGGTATTCCGTGTGGTCGGCAATCGGGCTTCCCATTGCCATTGCGCTGGGCATGGACGTGTTCGAAGATTTTCTCGCCGGCGGCCACGACATGGACCGTCATTTCCAGGACGCGCCCCTGGACGCCAACATGCCGGTCATTCTGGGGCTGATCGGGGTTTGGAACACCGACTTTTTGGGGTCACAGTCGCTCGCCATCCTGCCCTATGACGAAGGCCTCCGGGGCCTGCCCAACTATCTGCGGCAGCTGGAGATGGAAAGCAACGGCAAGGCGCTCGACACCAAGGGCCGCCCGGTCGATGTCGGCACCGCGCCGGTGGTGTTCGGCGATCCGGGCACCCGCGGCCAGCATGCGTTTTACCAGGCCCTGCACCAGGGCCGCCAATTGATCGCCTGTGATTTCATCGCTCCGCTGGAAAGCCGTCATCAGGAAAGCCGCCATGCCACCGCCACCCATCACGACCATTTGCTGGCCAATTTCCTGGCCCAGACCGAAGCCCTGATGAAAGGGCGCACCGAGCTGGAAGCGTTTGCGGCGATGGAGGACCAAGGCGTGCCTTCCGGCGAGATGAAAGGCCAGTTGCCGCACCGAATCTTCGAAGGCAACCGCCCGACCAATTCCATTGTCGCCGATCGGTTCGACGCCTTCGCCCTCGGCCAGTTGATCGCGCTCTACGAACACAAGGTGTTCGTCCAGGCGGTCGTCTGGGGGATCAACCCGTTCGACCAATGGGGCGTCGAATGGGGTAAGGAACTGGCCGCCCAGATTCTGACCGAAATGGACCCTGACGCCGGTGATACGGCTTCCCAAGAGCATTGTTCCTCGACCCTGGGGTTGATTGCGCGTCTCAACGCCCACAAAGCGAAGTCACCATGACCATCCGCCGCCTGCCTGAGACCGTCATCAACCGCATCGCCGCCGGTGAGGTGGTCGAACGGCCGGCCTCGGTGATCAAGGAACTGGTCGAAAATTCCATCGACGCCGGGGCGGCGCGCATCGACGTCACCGTCCGCGACGGCGGCCGCACCTTCATGTCGGTCACCGATGACGGCCGCGGCATGACCGCCGATGAGCTGAGCCTGGCGATTGAGCGCCATGCCACCTCGAAGCTGCCGTCCGATGATCTGCTGACCATCAATTCGCTGGGCTTTCGCGGCGAGGCGCTGCCGTCCATCGGCGCCGTCGCCCGGCTCACCCTTACCAGCCGCGCCGAAGGCGGCGAAGATGCTTGGTTGATCACGGTCGAAGGCGGCACCATCGGCGCCGTCGGCCCGGCGGCGCACGCCCAGGGCACCCGGATCGAAGTTCGCGATCTTTTTTTCGCCACCCCGGCCCGGCTCAAATTCCTGAAGACGGAAAAAACCGAACAGTCCCATGCCGTCGATACCATCAAACGGCTGGCCATGGCCCATCCCGGCATCGCCTTTAGCCTCGGCGACGGCAACCGCGACATGCTCAAGCTTCCCGCCCATGATGGCCCCGACGGCCGGCTGGACCGGCTTGCCGCCGTCATGGGCAGGGATTTCCGGGACAATTCGCTGGCTATTGACGCCAGCCGCGAAGACATGCGGCTGACCGGTTTTGCCGGGCTGCCGACGTTGAACCGCGGCAATTCGATGATGCAATTCCTGTTCGTCAACGGCCGTCCGGTCCGCGACAAGCTGTTGTACGGGGCGCTGAAGGGCGCCTATCGCGAATTTCTGGCGTCGGACCGTTACCCGCTGGTGGCGCTGTTCCTGGACGTTTCGCCGGACGCCGTCGACGTCAACGTGCACCCGGCCAAAACCGAGGTCCGGTTCCGCGACGCCGGCCTGGTGCGGGGCCTGATCGTCGGCGCCCTTAAACATGGCCTGGCCGAGGCCGGCCATCGGGCCTCGACGACGGTGTCGGAAACCGCGCTCGGCGCCGCGCGCCCCGGTGGGCTGGGTGGTGGATTGGGCGGCGGTTCTTATAGAGGCGGCGGCGGATATGGCGGCGGCATTTCCCCCGGCCTGCACGAACGCGCCGATGCCTTCCACAGCCCGCTCGATATCCCTTTGGCCGGTCTGGATGCGCAGCCCTCGGCCCCGGCCCAAGTCATTGAAGATGACGCCAACGATTACCCCTTAGGCGTCGCCCGCGCCCAGGTCCATGAGACCTATGTGGTGGCGCAAACCGGCGACGGCATCGTTATCGTCGATCAACACGCCGCCCACGAACGGCTGGTTCAGGAACGCATCAAGACGGCGCTGGATACCGGCGGCGTCCAGCGCCAGGGCATGCTGATCCCGGAAGTGGTCGAACTCGACGAGGCCGCCGCGGCGAGGCTGGTGGCGCGGGCCGCGGAACTGGCCGAGCTGGGACTGGTGATCGAGGCCTTCGGCGACGGCGCCGTCGTCGTCCGCGAGATTCCGGCGTTGCTGGGCGAGACCGACATCCAGGGGCTGATCCAGGATCTCGCCGATGATCTCGCCGAAGTCGATGAAGGCCTGGCCCTGACCCAGCGGTTGGGCGACGTCTGCGCGACCATGGCGTGCCACGGCAGTGTTCGCGCCGGGCGCCGCCTCAACGGCGACGAGATGAACGCGCTGCTGCGCGAGATGGAGGCGACCCCCCATTCCGGCCAGTGCAGCCACGGCCGCCCGACCTATGTGGAACTGAAACTGGCCGATATCGAAAAACTGTTTGGCCGGCGTTAAGCCATGCTGGCCGAATGGCTCAAGCATCTGACCACACCGTGCCCGCCGCCGCTCAAGGCGATGGGCTATCTCAAGGAATTGATCGCCATGCAGGCCCGCCACCGGCGCTGCCACGACGCCTGGGCGCCGCATCTGCGGGAATGCCGCGCCGTCATCGACAAAGCCACCGAAGACATCGGCCACAAAAAAGTTACCGTTTTGGGCTCCGGCCTGCTGCTGGACTTCTCCCTGGACATGCTGGCCGACAGCTTCGACGACGTGGTGCTGGTCGATATCGTGCACCTGCCGGCGGTGCAAAAGCGGGTCCGGGCGTTTGCCAACGTGCGGCTGGTCAGCGCCGACGTCGCCGGCATCGCCGAAGCGACATGGGATCATGTCACCCATGGCCGCACCGACGCCCTGCCCTCACCCCGGGCCGACGCCGGGCCTTATGCGGATTCCGATCTGGTGATATCCGCCAACCTGTTGACGCAACTGCCGCTGATGCCTTTGGGGCTGCTGATGGACAAAGCCAAGGGCTATCCCGACGACGCGATAAAAACCTTCGCCCGCCATATCGTCGAAAACCATTTGGCGCTTCTGGGCGCGCTTCCCGGCCGGGTCTGCCTGGTGACCGAAACCCAGCGGGTGATATACGGCGGCCCCTCGAATAATGGGGGGGGCGACGAGATGATCGAGGAAATCGACCCGCTGTTCGGCGCCGCGATCCCGGCATCGGGGCGAAAATGGATCTGGAACATCGCGCCGCGGCCGGAAATCAACCCCCACATTGACCTGCGTTTCCGGATGACCGGGATTGTCGATTTGAAAGCCGCCGTCGGCTAAGATATGTCCCCGTAAACGGGCAACAGGCCAAAGTTTGAGGAGGGAATTGAAATGGACGTTCGCAAAACACTGATTATCAAAGAAACCATCGAATCCGACGGCTTTGGCAAAGCCTGCGATCCCATCACCCGGGTCGCCGCCGTCGCGGTGATCCAAAATCCTTTCGCCGGGAAATTCGTCGAGGATTTATCGCCTCTTTTCGACATCAGCGGCCAGCTTGGCGAACGACTCATGGGCGACGCCGTAAAAATGCTTGGCGGTTCCCCCGTCAGCTACGGCAAGGCCGCCATCGTCGGCGTTGACGGCGAAATGGAGCACGGTGGAGCCGTGCTGCATCCGAAACTGGGCAAACCGATGCGTGCAGCCGTCGGCGGCGGCAAGGCGTTGATACCATCAAACGCCAAAGTCGCATCCGCCGGCGTTCCGATCGACCTGCCGCTCGGACACAAGGATGAGGCTTGGTCATTCGATCATTTCGATACCATGACCGTGATGGTCGCCGACGCCCCGCGTCCCGACGAAATCGTGCTGTGCATGGCAGTTTCCGATGGTCCCCGGCCTCATCCCCGTGTCGGCAGCGGCCCGATTACGGATTGAGCGCTTGCCCTAACCGTATTTCAGGAACACCGCCCGGGCGGCGCCGTAGCTGCGCTCGTCGATGATCGCGAAACCCCGTGGGGGCTCGAACTCTTCCTTGGCCGCGACCTCGCACACCACCACCGCGCCGTCCTTGAGCCAGCCCTTGTCCTTGAGTCCCAACAGCGCCGGCACCACCAGGCCCTGATCATAGGGCGGGTCCAGGAACGCCAGCGCCGCCGGGGCCTTGGCAGCCCTTGGCGGCGGCGCCAGCCGGGTGGCGTCCAGCTTCAGCAACGTCACCGCCCGTCCCAGGCCCATGGGGCCGGCGTTCTTGCGCACCAAGGCCTGGGCACCGGCATCAAAGTCGATAAAGACGCCGTGGCCGCAGCCCCTGGACATCGCCTCCAGCCCCAGGGCCCCGGTGCCGGAAAAGACATCGATCACCGTCGCGCCGTCAAAATCGAAGCCCTCGATGCCGTGCGCGAGAATATTGAAAACCGACTCGCGGACCCGGTCCGCCGTCGGCCGCAACTCTTTTCCTTGCGGGGCGTTCAACGTGCGCCCCTTGAGACGGCCCCCCACGATCCTCATGGTCCGATCCTCATTTTTCGGGCCCCTTTTTCCCGACCCCATGGCCCAACTGTTCCTTGAGCACCTTGCCTTTGATTTCATCGACCTGGCCTCGGTCCAGGTTGCCCAATTGAAACGGCCCGTAGGCGAGCCGGATCAGGCGGTTCACCTCCAACCCCAAATGTTCCATGACTTTTCGGATTTCACGGTTGCGGCCTTCTTCCAGCGACACCGTCAGCCAGGCGTTGGCGCGCGCCTGTTTGTCCAGCGCCGCCTTGATCGGCCCGTAGGTGACGCCGGAGACGGTGACGCCTTTTTCCAGCGCCTTCAGTTTTCTTTCATCCGGCTGGCCATGCACCCGCACCCGGTAGCGCCGGGTCCAGCCGGTTTCCGGCAGTTCCAGCCGCCGCGCCAGTTCGCCGTCATTGGTGAGCAGCAACAAGCCTTCGGAATTCAAATCCAGGCGGCCGATGGAAATCACCCGGCCCAGGGTGTCGGGCAAGCGGTCGAACACCGTCGGGCGGCCTTGCGGGTCGCCGTGGCTGGTGACCAGGCCCGTCGGCTTGTGATACCGCCACAGCCGCGACGGGGCCGCCGCCGGCAAGGCCTCACCGTCAACCAGGACGACATTATCGGCGCTTACCGTCACCGCCGGGGTGACCAGGACCTTGCCGTCAACGACGACCCGGCCGGCGTTGATCCAGCGTTCCGCCTCACGCCGGGAACACAGGCCGGCCCGCGCCATCACCTTGGCGATTCTCATTGGTTTCCCTGTCCGGGCCCTGGGGGTTTCGGGGGACACCCCCGCTCCCCCGAGGCCCGTCCCCGCCTCTTGCTCACCTTTCGGCGGCCCATCGTTTTTTAGCTTGGCGTTCATGGCCGCACTCTATGGCCCGCAAAGACCCCCCGCAAGTCCGATGAACCCACCCGCCCCCATCAACGCGGAATGCCTTTTATTTGTAATTACAATTAATTTTTGTTTTAAATGGGCATATTTTTCCAATATTTTTCCCATTTTACCGTTATTTTAAGTGTATATACATGTTATTTTTAATATCTTAATGGCATACATGTCCCTCCCTTGACGGCGGCGGCGAGGCAGGGCACCGTTTGATCATGAGCAAGCCCGACCCCACGCCCATGGACCTGGCCCTTCGCGAAGCCACGGCCGCCGCCAGTCGCGGCGAAGTTCCCGTTGGCGCCGTCATCGTCGATGCCGGCGGCACCGTGATCGCCGGCGCCGGCAACCGCACCGAGGATCTGGCCGACCCGACCGCGCACGCCGAAATGCTGGCGATCCGGGCGGCGGCGAAGGCGCTGGGTAGCCCCCGGCTGGCCGATTGCGATCTTTACGTCACCCTTGAGCCTTGCGCCATGTGCGCGGCGGCGATCTCAGGCGCCCGTTTGCGCCGGCTATATTTCGGCGCCTATGACCCCAAGTCCGGCGGCGTCGAGCACGGCGCCAAGGTCTTCGACCACGCCACATGCCACCACAAACCGGAAGTCATCGGCGGTATGCAGGAGACCGACGCGGCCAGCCTGTTGAAAAACTTTTTCAAAGATAAACGATAGCGCCTGCGCCATGCCGTTTTTCGAAAACTTCACCCTGGATACCGTCTCCCTTGCCGGCGGCGACATCCGCTTGCGCCACGGTGGCGACGGCCCGCCCCTGTTGCTGCTGCACGGCAATCCGCAGACCCATGCCATGTGGCACGCGGTGGCGCCGTCGCTGGCGGAACGGTTCACCGTGATCTGCCCCGACCTCAGAGGCTATGGCGGCTCGTTCAAGCCCGACGCCACCGCCGATCACGCGGCTTATGCAAAAAAGGAAATGGCCCGCGACATGGCGCAGGTGATGGCGCATTTCGGCCATGATGAATTTGTCGTCGCCGGCCATGACCGGGGCGCCCGGCTGGCGCACCGGATGGCGCTGGATTTTCCGGATCACGTGAAAAAGCTCGCCGTTCTCGACATCGTCCCGACTATTGAGCATTTCGAGCGCACCGACATGGCCTTCGCGATGGGCTATTACCACTGGTTCTGGCTCGCCCAGCCGCACCCGAAACCGGAAACCCTCATCAACGCCGCGCCCGAGGCCTGGTTTCGCGCCCATACGGCCCGCGAGCCCAAGGGCGGCGACTTCTTCGACGCCGATGCCCTGGCCGATTATCTGGCGGCGGTGAATAATCCGGAGATGATCCGCGGCATGTGCGAAGACTATCGGGCCGCCGCCACCATCGATCTCGACCACGACCGCGAAAGCAGAGCCGGCGGCGAAAAGATCCGCTGCCCGCTGCTGGTGCTGTGGGGGGACAAGGGCAAAATCGGCAAATGGTACGAGCCGCTGGAGATCTGGCAGGCCTACGCCGACGCCGCGGTCACCGGCGGCGCCGTCAACAGCGGCCATTATCTCGCCGAAGAAGCGCCGGGCGAGGTGCTGGAACGTTTCTTCGCCTTCTTCGAATAGGGAAAAGCCGTGGGAGAACATGTCCGCTAATTGCCAAAAGCGGACCTGGCGGCCGGCCTACGGCGTCTCGTCGGGCTTCATCCGCTCGGCACTGTCGAGCGCCGCCGTGTACAATTCCTTGCTCGACACGCCAACACTTCCCAAGGGCATGAACGGCGCCTTGGCTTTCTCCCCCCGCGGGCGCTGAATGATCCGGATAATCGTAATCAGGATGAGGACGCTATAGATGCCCGTGATGAACATGAAAATACCCGTCGGTCCAAACATCGCCATCGACTGCGCCGCCGCGATCGGACCGATGCTGGCGCCGACCCCATACGCAATCAGCAGCCCCGCCGCCACCTGCACCAGACGGTCGGGGTCCGCCAAATCATTCACCTGGGATGCCGATAGCGGATAAATGGTGAAGCAGAACCCGCCGTAAACGGCCCCGGTTAAAATCAGCACCCCCACGCTCTGGCCGGTTGCCCAGATCACCGAAAGGGCGGCGAGGCCGGTTCCCAAAGAGGCAATCATCAGAACCATGCGCCGGTCAAATTTGTCTGAAAGGCGCCCGATCGGAAACTGCAAGACCATGCCGGCCAAAATGGCCGTCGCCATGAACGCCGAAACTTCCGCGACCGAAAGACCGACCTCTTTCGCAAAAACGGCGCCCATGCCGTTCAGCGACGAATTGGCCATGCCGGCACAAACCATCCCAATCACGCCGACCGGCGAAATCGCAAAAAGCGCCCGGAACTTCATGCGCTGCGGCGAACTGGGTTTGGGGGCGCTGGCCCGGGTTAGCAAAATCGGCACCAGGGCGAAGGAATAGATGATCGAGGCAACGATGAACAATTGGAATTGAGCCGGGTCCCCGACCAGCATCATAAACTGGCCAAGCCCGGCGCCTAGATAGTTGATAATCATATAGAGGGACAACACCTGGCCCCGCGTCTCATTGGTGGCGCGCTCATTGACCCAGCTTTCAACGACCATCACCATGCCGGCCATACAGAACCCGGCAACGACACGCAGCACGAACCAGACGGCGGGGTCGATGTAGAGAACGTGGGCGAGAACGGCGACGGACATGATCGAGGCAAACGCGGCGAAGGCGCGAATGTGGCCAACGGCGGCGACCACACGCACCGCAAACAGCGCGCCCATCAACATGCCGACAAAGAAACCGGACATGATGAAGCCGATAATTTCCGTGGAAAAACCCTCCAGCCGGCTTCTGAGTCCCAGCAGAATGCTGATCATGCCGTTGCCCAGCAACAGCATGCCGTAACTCAGCATCAGCGAGGAGATCGACTTAATGGTGTTCCACATCAGCTAAACCTATAGCGTCATATGACCGAGCACGAAAACAACTTGTTTTTAAGACTTCGGTTTTCGGCGCAATGCGGACTTACATAAGTGGTTTTCTGATGTCCGCTTACGGGGGCAAAGCGGACATCCGGTAAAGGCTCAAAAACACGGGCCATTGGGACCGCTTCCCCCCGCCCCTTGACACGCTCATCTCACAACACTATGTTCTATTTTTGTTCTTTGACATGGTGAATAGGATTACAGTGCCCGCGCGCGGGTTTGGGCCCAGGAAAAGACGGGGCCAATATGGTTACGCGCCGCTTCGCCGTGCCCGGGTTTTTCCAGTGATTTAGCGGTGGA
>DASCOC010000278.1:0-1914 GCA_036011805.1 Rhodospirillales bacterium | reverse complement strand
GGTGCCGCCATCGGCGTTGGAAAGGCTCTTGGCTTCAAGGAGGATGGTTTCCATTAGACGGTCAGGGTCCTGCTCCGCCGAAAGCGCGATGCCGACTTCAATCAGCCTCTCGAAACTTGAGGCCTCTTGTTTTTCCGGCGGTTTTTTTGCTTTCTTCGCCATCGCCCTATTCTCACCCCAGACAAAGCTCAAATAACTTAAATCGGAAAGGAACCCTTACTGCGCATTTCACCGTCCCTGACTACAATTTAATGCAGAGGGTATCGCCCCAATAGATAGTTTGGCACCCTGCCTTTATACCTAGGCCCGTGATCTCAAAATCGTATCGGTCTTTTGGTTTAAAAACAACTGGAGCAAGCGTCATGGGCCTTGACGCTGCCGGCTCCATGCTGTGTCTATAGGCGGCCGCCAACAAAGGAACCGGCGCTATGGCTTTTTCATCTCTACGCGACTTCATTGACCGCCTGGAACGGGACGGACGGTTGGTGCGTGTCGGCGAACCGGTTTCCCCCTACCTGGAAATGACTGAAATCCAGACCCGACTGTTAGCCGAAGGCGGGCCAGCGGTTCTTTTTGAGAACGTCATCCGGGACGATGGCTCAACCTTTGACATGCCGGTCCTGGTTAATTTGTTCGGCACGGTTGAGCGGGTCGCCTGGGGCATGAACCGGGAACCAGACCAATTGCGTGAAATCGGCGAAACGCTGGCATTTCTGCGCCAACCGGAACCACCGGGCGGATGGCGCGACGCCCTTAAAGCGCTGCCGCTTTTGAAAACCGTGATGACCATGAAACCGAAAACGGTGAAATCGGCGCCGTGTCAGGACGTGGTGTTGAGCGGCGACGACATCGACCTCAAGCGGCTACCGGTGCAGACCTGCTGGCCCGGGGAACCGGCGCCGCTAATCACATGGCCGCTGGTCGTCACCCGTGGCCCCGACGCGGACAAAAACGGCGGCGATGGCCGTGACGATTTCAACCTCGGCATCTACCGAATGCAGGTCACCGGACCGAAAACCACCTATATGCGATGGCTCAAGCACCGAGGCGGCGCCCAGCATCATGCCCGCTGGAAGGACAAGCGGTCTGAGCCGCTGCCCGCGGCGGTCGTTATCGGCGCCGATCCTGGCACCATCCTGGCCGCCGTTACACCGGTTCCCGATAGCCTTTCGGAATATCATTTTGCCGGTCTGCTTCGCGGCAAGAAAGTTGAACTGGTTGATTGCAAGACCGTTCCCTTGAAGGTGCCCGCCGAAGCCGAAATTGTTCTCGAAGGGCATGTGTCGCTGCAGGAGTATGGCGACGAAGGCCCCTATGGCGACCACACCGGGTATTACAACGCCCAAGAGCCTTTCCCGGTATTCACCATCAACGCCATTACCATGCGCAAGGACCCGATATATCTGTCCACCTATACCGGCCGCCCGCCCGATGAGCCTTCTGTGTTGGGCGAGGCGCTGAACGATGTGTTCGTCCCCCTGTTCACCCAGCAATTCCCTGAAATCATCGATTTCTGGCTGCCGCCGGAGGCGTGTTCCTACCGGGTCGCGGTAGTCTCCATCGACAAAGCCTATCCCGGTCACGCCAAGCGAATCATGATGGCGGTGTGGTCGTATTTGCGCCAATTCATGTACACCAAATTCGTGATCGTCGTTGATTCCGACATTGACGCCCGCGATTGGAAGGATGTGATCTGGGCGGTTTCCACCAATGTCGACCCAGCCCGCGACATTACCGTGATCGAGAACACACCGATCGATTATCTGGACTTCGCGTCGCCGGAATCGGGGTTGGGATCCAAAATGGGCATCGACGCGACGACAAAAATTCCACCCGAAACCAAACGCGAATGGGGCCGAAAAATCCGCATGACCGATGACATCATCGAAGAAGTCACCAAGAAATGGAAAGCCT
>DASCOC010000277.1:0-3023 GCA_036011805.1 Rhodospirillales bacterium | reverse complement strand
CGCATGCAGATGTCCGACGAAATCCGGATCGAGGCGCCGCGGGAGCAAGTCTATGCAGCGCTCAACGATCCGCAAATCCTGAAGCAATCGATTCCGGGCTGCGAGGAAATCGACCAGATTTCCACAACCGAACTGACGGCGACGGTGGTCACCAAGATCGGACCCATCAAAGCCAAGTTCAAGGGCCAGGTGACGCTTTCCGATCTCAACCCGCCGGAAAGCTATACCATCTCCGGTGAGGGAACGGGCGGCACCGCCGGGTTCGCCAAGGGCGGCGCCAAGGTGTCGCTGCAAGCGGACGGCGAGGCGACGATATTGCGCTACGACGTCGAGGCCGATGTCGGCGGCAAGCTGGCGCAGTTGGGCGGGCGGTTGATCGAAGGCACCGCGAAAAAACTGGCCGGGGATTTTTTCAACAGCTTCAGCGAAGCCGTCGCCGGTCCCGCCGAGGAAGCGGCGCCCGCCGCCCAGGAACCCGCCGATGCCGGCGGGGTCAGCCCCTGGGTTTGGATTGTCGGCGGCGCCGTCGCGCTCGCCGTTCTCTATGCCGTGATCGGATAAATCTAAACGGAATTCAGATCGTCGGGGGTGTCGATATCGAAATGGATGCCGGCGTCGGCGACCTCGACCCTGGTGACGCGGTCCGCATAGCGCTCGATCAATTGGCGGGCGCCGTTGTCGCCCCAAATGTCGAGAATTTCCGGAAAGAACGCCCGCGGCCACAACACCGGGTTTCCGGGACGGCCGTCAAAAACCGGCTGACAAATGGAGCCGTCGTGTTCGGCATGGAATTGTTCGATCAGCGCATTGACGATCGCCGCCGACACCCTCGGCATGTCGCCCAGCAGCACCACGCAGCCGCTGTGATCTTCCAAAACGGCGCCGATGCCGGCCCTGAGCGAGGTGCTGAGTCCTTCCGGATAATTCGGATTGTGAACGAAGCGGACGTCAAAGCCGGATAGCGCCTGGCGCACCAGGTCCGCCTCATGGCCGGTGACGACGATGACCTCGGCGGCACCCGACTCCACCGCCACCGCCGCCACCTGGCGGACCAGCGCCGTGCCGTCGACCGCCGCCAACAGCTTATTGGTCTTGCCCATGCGCTTCGAGGCGCCGCCGGCCAGCACCACCGCCGAAACCCCGCCGCCCGTGGCCGCCGTGGCTTGGCGGGCATGGTGTTCGCGCGGCGCCGTCCGGTCCAGCACCTCCTTCATCAAACCGCCGACCCCCATCGCCAACAGAACCCCGGGCGAAACGTCCAGGTCCGCCAACACCCTCGGCAGGATCAGGTCGACGCCGTTGGATTGCGGTGACCGCGCGCAGCCGGGAAGCCCGAGAACCGGGATCTCGCCGAGCCGGGCCGAAACAAACAGGTTGCCGGGATCGACGGGAATGCCGAACAAATCGATGTCGCCACCGGCGTCTTCGATCGCCGCCGGCACCACGTCGCCTTGGTCCGACGTGCTGGCGCCGCCGAGGATCAGGATCAGGTCCGCGCCTTCCCGGCGCATGTCGTCGATGGCGGCGGCGAGGTCCGCAACATGATGGCCGGTGCGGGCCTGATGGGCGAGGCGGCTGCCGTAGGTTTCCAGCCGCGCCGCAATCACCGCCTCGGCCTTATCCAGCAGGCTTTCCTTGTTGCCGGCGACCCGGGTCAGCACCAAGCCGACCGCACGCGGGCGGAACGCATGGACGGCGATGGCGGGGGCCTCGCCGGCCAAGGCGTCGAGGGCGTCGAGGCGGTCCTTCGGCAGCGCGTAGGGAATGACCTTGATGGTGGCGAGCGCGCGGCCGGGCTCGACGACCTCGAAGGGCGCCACGGTGCCGGTCACCACGCCGTCGCCGGATCCGTTGAGCGCATCGATCCTCGCCGCATCGATGGTGACGACGCCGGCGTTGCGGGCATGCAGGTTGCAGCGGCCGGCCAGCGGCGCCATCACATCGACGCCGTCGCCCGCCAGCCGTGCGGCGACGGCCTCGGCGACCGCGTCTTCCATGACGTCGCCGTCTTCGATCCGCGCCACCAGCACGGTTTCGATTCCGGCATCGGTGAGCGCGCTGATATCGGCGGCGCTCAGCGGCATGCCCTTTTTGATGGTCAGGCTGTCCGCCCTGACCGTGTGCGCCAGGACCGCATTCTCCGCCTCCTCGACCGGCACCTCGCCGAAAATCATCGCCTTGCTCCTTGGCCGTTACGGACCATTGCCATTATGCATCAAAAACGGGGGCGGAAAAATAACCCGCCCCGCACCCTATGGAGGCCCGCCTAACCGGCGTCCCGGCGCCGCAGCGCCGTCTCGCGGTGGGCGATGTAGGTTGTTGCGGCGACGA
Source organism: Rhodospirillales bacterium (assembly GCA_036011805.1). Lineage (GTDB taxonomy): Bacteria > Pseudomonadota > Alphaproteobacteria > Rhodospirillales > Casp-alpha2 > Casp-alpha2. The sequence goes on along the minus strand of DASCOC010000277.1, from coordinate 692 downwards.
TGACGGCGCCGCCGGCTCAGGTCCAGGTGTCGGGGTTTTCGGCGAAGACGAAATAGCCGATCAAGGCGGCGATCACCAGGCGGACGAAGTTGAACGGTTCCATGGCGCCGACCTCGGCGCGCTTGTAGGCAATGGTCAGGGTGTAATGGGCGCCGCCGACCAGCAACCCGACGGCGATCATCATCGCCAGCTGCACCGGGTTGGGCCAGCTCCAAAACGGTACCGCCAGGACAAAGGTGATCGGCACCTGCAGCAAGGCCATCCAGGCGCCGAGCACCGCCGCCGGTTCCGACAGCGTCAGGTGCTTGGTGATCAGCCGCGAGCCGGCGGTGCAGGAAATCGACAGAATGACGAACCAATAGCCGGTGTTGAACGATTGGAACCCCGGCCGGATGATCAACAGCGCGCCGGCCATGCCGATGCCCATGGCGATCCAGCGCCGCGCCCGCGCCGGTTCGCCCAGGAACAGCACCGCGCCCAAGGTTGTCTGACGTCAGCGCCTTTGGGACATATTGAGGGGTTTTCATAAGGGAGGATTTCTGGCTCATCGTAGTGACCGAAGGGAACGAAGATGAGGCAGAAATCCATGAGCAGAAAAGACCCGGCTGAGAAAGCCATTCGCGACATTCGCCGCAAGACCCGCAAGCGCTATTCGGCTGAGGAGAAGATTCGGATCGTATTGTCGGGTTTAC
>DASCOC010000276.1:0-5058 GCA_036011805.1 Rhodospirillales bacterium | reverse complement strand
CCAATGCGCTGTTGGAACGCGCCGGCGACCGCACCGTGCTGGTCACCACCAAAGGCTTCGCCGATGCGCTCCGGATCGGCTATCAGAACCGGCCGAAATTGTTCGACCGCCATATCCAATTGCCCGAAATGCTCTATGAACAGGTGATCGAAATCGACGAACGCCTGGGCGCCCACGGCGATATTCTGGCGGCGCCGGACCCGGACACGGTCACGGGCCAGCTTGGCGCCGCTTTTGAGGCCGGCATCCGTTCTGTCGCCATCGTCTTCATGCACGGCTACCGCTATCCGGCGCACGAAGACTTGGTCGCCGACATTGCCCGCCGGATCGGCTTCACCCAGGTATCCGTTTCCAACCGGGTCAGCCCGATGATGAAGATGGTGCCCCGCGGCGACACCACGGTCGTCGATGCCTACCTGTCGCCGATCCTGCGCCGCTATGTCGACCGCGTATCCGGCGATCTGGAAACCGGGGGAACCGGTACCCGGCTTCAGTTCATGCAATCCAACGGCGGCCTTACCGACGCCACGTTGTTCCAGGGCAAGGACAGCATCCTGTCCGGCCCGGCCGGCGGCGTCGTCGGCATGGCCCGGACCGCGGTCATGGGCGGGTTCGATAAAGTCATCGGTTTCGACATGGGCGGCACGTCGACGGACGTGTCCCATTATGACGGCGCGTTCGAGCGCGCCTTCGAGACCACCATCGCCGGGGTGCGCATGCGCGCGCCGATGATGCGCATTCACACGGTCGCCGCCGGCGGCGGCTCCATCGTCCGCTTCGACGGCCAGCGGTTTCGCGTCGGCCCTGGCTCGGCGGGCGCCGATCCCGGCCCGGCGTGTTACCGGCGCGGCGGGCCGCTGACGGTCACCGACTGCAACGTCCTGCTCGGCAAGGTCCAGCCCGAGCACTTCCCCCATGTTTTCGGCCCCGGCGCCGACCAGCCGCTCGACCATCAAGGCGTAAAAACCAAGTTCGCCGAATTGGCCAATGATATCGGTAAGGCGACCGATAAGACGGGGGCAAAAACGAAGCCCAAGCCCGAAGACATCGCCGAGGGGTTCCTCAAGATCGCGGTCGAAAACATGGCCAACGCGATCAAGCAGATATCCGTGCAGCGCGGTTACGACGTCACCGAATACACGCTTAACTGCTTCGGCGGCGCCGGCGGCCAGCACGCCTGCATGGTCGCCGATGCGCTGGCCATGAACCGGGTTTTCATTCACCCCTTCGCCGGCGTGCTCAGCGCCTATGGCATGGGGTTGGCCGACGTCAGCGCCATGCGCGAACACGCCATCGAGGCCGCCTTGGAGGAGGAAGACGGGGCCGCCACGGCACTGTCGGAAATCCTCGACGCCCTTGAGGCCGACGCCCGTAGCGAGATCGCCGGACAGGGCATTGCCGCCAACAACACCACCGTGATCAGGAAGGCGCATCTCCGGTACGCCGGCACCGATACCGCGTTGGTCGTTGCTTTCGGCGCCAAGCAGGCAATGACCGACGCTTTCGAGGAATTGCACAAACAGCGGTTCGGGTTTTCCGCGCCCGAGCGGGGCTATATCGTCGAGGCGGTTTCGGTGGAGGCCGTCGGCGCCGCGGAAACGGCAACCGACCCCGAAATTAATGCGATTCCCGGCGTCGCCGCGCTGCGGCCGCGTGACAAGGTCCGCATGTACTCCCATGCCGAATGGCGGGATACCCCCGTCTATGACCGCGAGGCCCTGTTGCCGGGCGACCAGATCGACGGCCCGGCCATCATCATCGAAGCCAATGCCACCACCGTCGTCGAGCCCGGCTGGCAGGCGGAAACGACGGCGCTCGGGCATCTGGTGCTGAGCCGCCTTCAGGCCCGCGAGGCGCGCTTTGCTGCCGGCACCCGCGCCGACCCGGTGATGCTGGAAATCTTCAACAACCTGTTCATGTCCATCGCCGAACAGATGGGGGCGACGCTGGCCAATACGTCCTATTCGGTCAACATCAAGGAACGCCTGGATTTTTCCTGTGCCGTGTTTGATGCGGGCGGCGGCCTGATCGCCAACGCGCCGCACATGCCTGTGCACCTGGGCTCCATGGGTGAAAGCATCCAGGTGGTGATCCGCGAAAACCGAAACACCATGAAGCCCGGCGATGTCTATGCCCTGAATGCGCCCTACAACGGCGGCACCCACCTGCCCGACGTCACGGTGATCACCCCGGTGTTCGATGATGCCGGAACCGACGTGCTGTTTTATGTCGGATCGCGTGGCCACCATGCCGATATCGGTGGCATCACGCCCGGATCGATGCCGCCGGACAGCACCACCGTCGAGGAAGAAGGCGTGCTGATCGACAATTTCCTGCTCGTCAGCGGCGGGCGGCTCAGGGAAAAGGAAATCCTGGAACTATTGAGCCAAGGCCCCTACCCGGCCCGCAACCCGCGCCAGAACCTCGCCGACCTGGCGGCCCAGATCGCGGCCAACGAAAAAGGCGCCCAGGAACTGAGGAAGATGGCCGATCACTTCGGCCTCGACGTTGTCTGGGCCTATATGGGCCATGTCCAGGATAATGCCGAGGAATCGGTGCGCCGCGTCATCGATGTGCTGAGCGACGGGTCGTTCACCCTGAACCTGGACAACGGTGCCCGGATCAAGGTCCGGATATCCATTCAGAAAAAGTCACGCAGCGCCATAATCGATTTCACCGGCACCTCGAAACAGACCAACAACAACTTCAATGCGCCGGCCGCCGTCTGTAAGGCCGCCGTGCTGTATGTCTTCCGCACCCTGGTGGATGATGACATCCCGTTGAATGGCGGCTGCCTGAAGCCCCTGGACATTGTCATCCCCGAGGGCTGCATGTTGAACCCCCGCTTTCCTGCCGCCGTCGTCGCCGGCAACGTCGAGACATCGCAATGCGTGACCGATACGCTCTACGGCGCCTTGGGCGTGTTGGCGGCATCGCAGGGGAGCATGAACAATTTCACCTTCGGCGACGATGAGTATCAGTATTACGAAACCATCTGCGGCGGTTCCGGCGCCGGGCCGGACTTCGATGGCACCGATGCGGTGCATACCCACATGACCAACTCAAGGATGACCGATCCGGAAATCCTGGAATGGCGGTTCCCGGTGCTTCTGGAAAGTTTTTCGATCCGCCACGGCTCCGGCGGCCAAGGGCGCCACCGGGGCGGCGACGGCGTCGTTCGGCGCACCCGTTTTCTGCAACCGATGACGGCGGCGATCCTGTCCAACAACCGCCGCAACGCACCGCACGGCCTGGAGGGCGGCAACCCCGGCATGACCGGCGTCAATCGGATCGAACGCGCCGATGGATCGGTCGAGGATCTCGGCCCGACCGACAGCGCCGGGATGCACACCGGCGACGTCTTCGTCATCGAGACCCCCGGCGGCGGCGGCTTCGGAAAGCCGTAGGTCTAAGCGCCGCCAAAACCCGAATCGGGTCAAATTTCCGCCTTCCCTCCCCCATATATCGTGGGTTTAGGTTTAATTTTTTCGCCTATATGGTAGGCCGAAAAGCCTTAGTAACCGCCCATTTCCCCTAAAACCCCCTGGTTTTAGCCATTTTTTACCACGCCACCGTTTGACCCCGGAATCCGTTGCCATTAGAATCACCGGATTCGGGGTTTTACGTGGGATCGTTTTTCACCATGAAGAGGAACGCTCTAGGACTTGCGGCGGCGGTGATAAGCCTCGGGGTGGTTGATGTTGCTTATCCCGCGACCCTGGAAGAGGAACTCTCCGCGCTGCTGCTCGATCATCCCAATATCCGCGCCGCCAACAAAACCGTGGAATCGTCGCGCCAGGGGATCGCCCATTCGAAGTCGGGATACTATCCCCAAATTTCGATCAGCGGCGACGTCGCCCACGAGGTCATTAATAGCCCCTCGGAACGCCAGCAGGGCGACGGACAAAGCGGCAAGCCATCATCGCGGACCCCGCAAAGCTTTAGCTTCTCGTCGACCCACAATCTGTTCAACGGGTTCGCGACGACGTCGGCGGTGCGAACGGCGAAACTGAACAAGGAACTGGCGCAACTGACGCTGGAGGGAACCCGACAGAATACGGTGCTGGAAGGTATCAACGCCTACGTTAATGTGTTGCGTCAGAAACGCCTGATCGAACTGTCTCGCGAAAATGAGGCTACCATCCAGCAACAACTCAGCCTCGAGGACGAACGCGTCCAGCGCGGTTCCGGCATCGCCGTCGATGTGCTGCAAGCGAAGTCCCGCTTACAGGCGGCCAAGGAACGCCGGGTAACCTTCGAAGGCGCCTTGGAAGACGCGATCAGCCGCTTTGCCCAGACCTTCAACCATGCCCCCGATATTGACGCCATGGTCGACCCGGTGCCGCCGATTGAAATGGTGCCGAGCGATCTGGACCGTTCCATCGACATCGCCCTTGGCGGCAATCCGGCGCTCAACAATTCCAGCGTCACCATCGAGGTCGCCAGGGAAAACAAACGCGCGGTCCGCGCCGAGATGTACCCCAGCATTGACATGTCGACGGCATGGAACTTCGAAAAGAACGCCGGCGGCACCCTCGGCGTCAGGCGGGATTATTCGATGACGCTGACGGCGACCTGGGATCTGTTCACCGGGTTTTCGACCCGCAACCTTCTGTCCCAGGCGTCCTTCGACATCGGCGCCAGCAAGGACACCTATGACTTTACCTCGCGCAAGGTGATTGAGCAGACCAAGCTGGCTTGGCAGGCGCTGCTGACCGCCAGGAAACGCCTGGAGCTTTTGGAAAACGCCGTCAACATCTCAACCGAGGTGTTTGATGCCCAACAAAAGCTGCGCGAAGCGGGCAAGGCAACGGTGACCAACGTGCTCGACGCGGAAAACGACGTCAACAACAACCAGATCAATTTCACCTCCGCGTCCTATGACGAACGGCTTTCCGTATACCAGTTGTTGCTGGCCATGGGCCTTCTCAATCCGGAAGGCCTCAAGCTTTACTAGTGCATTTACCGCAAATTCGTCGTCGCAAATGGAGCCATTTGCTCGGGATTTGCTCTAGGTCCTGGTTTTGTCCGGCGCGTCGGTTTCCGGTTTCTTGTCCG
>DASCOC010000275.1:0-11469 GCA_036011805.1 Rhodospirillales bacterium | reverse complement strand
ATTATCAATTGAACCAGGGAGAAAAAGGCAGCCGGGCCATTCGCGACATTCAGCGTCGTTGGGGCGAGGAAATTCCCGGTCTGTTGTTGACCGGCGATATCGAACCCCGGCGCTTGAAAGAAGCGACGGAAAGCGGTTTCAAGGTTATTCAAAAACCCATCCAGCCGGACAAGCTGAGGGCCGAGGTTACGGAACGGATTGAATCCAATGACCCGGTCTCGGAATCCACTAATTCCAAACGCAAACTCGGATAGGCGGCTAGAACAGCTTGCCGCCGTCCGGCACCGGTCGCTCCGGAACCACCAGCACGACTTCGCCGTCTTCATCGGGGAAGCCTAACACAAGAATTTCCGACATGAAGGTTCCGATTTGCTTGGCCGGAAAGTTAATCACGGCAGCTACCTGCCGCCCGACCAAGTCATCGGGTTGATAATATTTGGTGATCTGGGCCGAGGTTTTTTTCTCACCGATTTCAGGCCCAAAATCGACCCACAGCTTGATTGCCGGTCGGTGGGCTTCGGGAAAAGGTTCGGTGCGCTGGATGGTGCCGACGCGGATGTCAATTTTTGTGAAGTCGTCGAAGCTGATTTCCATGGGCGGTAACCGGGATGTTAACCGGCCAATTCCTTGGACCGCTTGGTGGCGGCGGCGATGGCCTTGCTCAACAAGGGTTGCCATCCCTCCCTACCCATCAGGACGCCCAAGGCCGCTTCGGTGGTGCCGCCGGGGCTGGCGACGTTGGCGCGCAACTGCGCCGCTGTTGCTTCCGATTGGTGCAGAAGTTCTCCTGCCCCGGCAACGGTGACACGCGCCAATTGTTGGCTCAGTTCCGCCGGCAAACCGGCCTGGACACCGGCTTCGGCCATGCTTTCGGCAAGCAGGAACACATAGGCCGGGCCGCTGCCGGAAACCGCCGTTACCGCGTCCATCAGGTCTTCGTCATCGATCCAGGCGACCTCGCCGACGGCGCCCAGAAGGTCATCGCAAAGGCGGCGCCCGGCATCATCGATGAAATCGTTGGCGCAGGCCACGGTGATGCCTCGGCCGATCGCGGCGGGTGTATTGGGCATGGCGCGAACGATGGCCGCCTGGGCGCCCAGCATCGATTCGAAATAGGCGATGGTTTTACCGGCGGCAATGGACAGGAACACCGCGCCCTTGCCTTTTCCGCCGCCTGAGAACGCCTTATAGGCCGGGGCGGCGTCATCCATGGACTGCGGCTTAACCGCCAACACAACGGCCGTCGGGGCATAATCTTTGGCCAAGGCGGAAGCATCGGTAACGGCGGCGACGCCAAACCGTTCGGCGACGGCCTTGGCGGTTTCCTCAAAGGGGTCAACGACGGTGATATCGGATGCGTTAAGCCCCCGCTCCAGCCAACCGCCGAGAAGGGCAGATCCCATTTTGCCACCACCGGCGAGGAGAATCTTTTCGCCCATCAGTGATCCTTGATATTAGCGCCTTTTCAGGCTTCCCCCATGGTCTCGATCATGGCCGCGGCGATGGCTTCGGTAGGGGTGTTGCCGCCCCATATCACATACTGGAAGGTCGGATAAAATCGTTCGCACTCAACGATGGCCACGTCCACAAGGTCTTCGACTTGGTCCAGGGTCGGTCCCTGGGTGCCTCGCATCGGCATGGCGTGCCGGAACATCGGCAGACCCTCGTCCGTCCACACGCCGAAATGTCCCATCCACAATTTCTCGTTCACCATGGCCAGAAGTTCATGCACGAAGGGCTTGCGTTCATCCGGCACCCGCATGTCGAAGGCGCAGCTGAAATGAACCGCGCCGACTTCTTCGTTCCAGGCGAAGAAAATACTGTAATCACACCAGGATCCCAGCACCTGGAAGGCGATTTCATCATCGCCACGCCGGTCGAAGGGCCAATCATTGCTTTCGACCAATTGCTCGACGATGTCCAACGGATTGGTCGTAAGGGTTTCGTGGTGGAAGTTTAGTGATGCCATGCCCGTTCCCCCTGTTAGTGGCAGCTCCTCTATATATGGTAGTCACCACCAGATATTGTAGAACCACCTCCAATCTACACAAGTTGTAGTCTGCCCGAAGCCGGACTCGGGCGCAAGAGTCGGTTACTCACGAACCTCAATTTATTGTGGATAAGCCCTGGCGCGGGGTCTACGGAAGGGAAGAAGGGGGCTCAGGTCTTTTTGCCGGACTTGCCGGCGGTTTGTTTCCTTTTGGCGGGTTTCGCTTTGTTTTTGATCGGTTTTTTGGCGGTAGGCTTGGCTTTTGCCCGGGCTTTTGGCTTGGCTTTTGTTTTGGCCGGGGCAGGAGGCTTCAGTCCCAGCTTCTTTTCCAGCACCCGGACTCTTTTTTCAAGCGCTTCCTGCTCACTTCGGGCTTTGGCGGCGACTGCCTTGACGGCGTCGAATTCGTCCCGGGGGACTAAATCCGCGTTAACCAGCAGGCGTTCGATCTGTTGGCGGGCCAACCCCTCGATCTCGGCTTTGACGCCACTGAGGGTCGACGCCGCGCCACCAGCGACTTTCGCAAAATCATCAAAAATTCGTCCACGTGTCTGCATCGGGATAACTCCTGTTGGAAGCGCAAACGATGCATGTATTATGTTCCTGGCGAGACCTTGGTGCAACGTCTGAACCTTGCGGCTTGCGCGCCTGCGCCATATAAGACTCTGAATTCAAAGCGGGATGATGCGATGTACGTAGTAACCGGCGGGGCCGGATTCATAGGTTCCAATATCGTTTGGGCGTTGGAACAGGGCGGCTTTGGCAAGGTCATCGTTTGCGACCGGCTGGGCGAGGGCGACAAATGGCGCAATATCGCCAAGCGCGAACTGGCGAATATCGTGGCGCCGGAAGACTTGTTCGATTTCCTTGAGGACAATGCCTCCAACGTCGAAGCGGTCATTCACATGGGCGCCATTTCGTCGACCACCGAAACCGACGCCGACCTGATTATCGACAACAACTTCCATATGTCCGTCGATTTATGGCAATGGTGCACCCAGCATCGGGTTCGCTTTATTTATGCGTCGAGCGCCGCCACCTACGGCGACGGCGGCCAAGGCTTCGACGATGACGGAACCGTCGAGGCGCTTTCCGGGTTGAGGCCGCTAAACGCCTATGGCTGGAGCAAGCATCTGTTCGACCGCCGGGTCGCCCGCATGAACGCCGATCAGGAACCGCGACCGCCGCAATGGGCGGGACTGAAGTTCTTCAACGTCTATGGTCCCAACGAATATCATAAAGACCGGATGCGCAGCGTCGTTTCTCAAGTCTACCCGAATGCCCGGGATGGCGAACCGGCGGTACTGTATAAATCCCACCATCCGGACTATGAGGACGGCGGCCAGCTTCGTGATTTCGTCTGGATTGGCGATTGCACCGATATCATCATGTGGCTGCTGGCGACGCCCAATGTCAGCGGGCTGTTCAATTGCGGCACCGGCAAGGCCCGCAGTTTTGAAGATCTGACCAAGGCGGTGTTCGCGGCTTTGGGTAAAACGCCGGATATCAACTACATCGACACGCCGGTGGAAATTCGCGCCAAATATCAATATTTTACCGAGGCCAAGATGGACCGGCTGCGCGCGGCGGGTTACGACAAGCCATTCACGGCCCTGGAAGACGGCGTCGAGGAATACGTCAAAAGCTTCCTTGATGCCGACGATCCTTATCGATGATCCATATTCTTAACAGGGCCGCTCAATTCACCCTGAACCCCTGCCCATGATATTCGCAATTCCTTTCCCCGCCATCGATCCGGTGCTGATCAGCTTCGGTCCTGTGGCGATCCGCTGGTATTCGCTGTCTTATGTCGCTGGGCTGGTTCTGGGCTGGTGGCTGTTGCGGCGCATGGTGCTGCGGACTCCCGACGTGGCGGGCCTGGAAGACACCGATGATTTTCTGGTGTGGGCGGCCGTGGGCGTGATCCTGGGTGGGCGGTTGGGCTATGTGCTGTTTTACAATGCCGGAGTCTATTTAAATGACCCGCTTTCCATTCTTGCGGTGTGGCAGGGCGGGATGTCGTTTCACGGCGGACTTGCGGGCGTAATCGTGGCGACCATTGTTTTTTGTCGGCGCCGCGGCATTGATCTTTGGTTGTTTTCCGACCGCGTTGCCTGCGTGGCGCCGATCGGGTTGTTTTTCGGCAGGCTTGCCAATTTCATCAACGGCGAATTGTTCGGCCGCGTCACTGATGTGTCGTGGGCGGTGGTCTTTCCCCGTGGCGGGCCTGACCCTCGTCATCCCAGCCAAATCTACGAAGCCTTGGGGGAAGGGGTATTGTTGTTCGCGGTGCTGATGTGGCTGGCCCGAAGTGAGCCGCTACGCCGCCGCCCCGGCTTGCTGACTGGCGTATTCCTGGCCGGTTATGGGGGGGTTAGGACCGTCGTCGAGTTGTTCCGCCAACCGGATGCGCATATCGGTTTTCTGAGCTTCGGCTCCACCACCGGCCAATGGCTGTCGGTGCCGTTGATTTTGGCGGGCTTGTTCCTGATATTCCGCGCCAAGCCGGGGACGTAGATCTCAATGCCGACCTTGCGCGACCACCTCAGACGCCGAATTGCCGAGGAAGGGCCGATCACCGTCGCCGATTACATGGGCGACGTGCTGGGCCATCCCCGGCTCGGGTATTACATGAGCGGTGATCCCTTCGGCCGCGACGGCGATTTCATCACGGCGCCGGAAATCAGCCAGATGTTCGGCGAGTTAATCGGGCTTTGGTGTGCCATCCAATGGCGGGCCATGGGCGAGCCGGCGACGGTCAACCTGGTCGAACTGGGCCCCGGCCGGGGAACCTTGATGGCGGATGTGCTGCGGGCCGGGCGCGGCGCCGAGGGTTTTTTGGAATCGGTCGCGCTCAGCCTGGTCGAAATCAGTCCGGTGTTGAAAGGCCTTCAAGAAGAGGCCTTGCTGGGCGCCGGTGATGTCCGCAGCGCCCAATCGCTTCGTTGGCTGAGCGATTTTTCCGAGGTGCCCGACGGTCCCATCCTGGTTGTCGCCAATGAATTTCTGGATGCGTTGCCGGTGCAACAATTCCAGATGACTCCGGACGGCTGGCGTGAACGACGGGTTGGCCTTGACGAAGACGCGTTCCAATTCACCCTTACCGGAACCGCGCCGGCCGAAGGCATGATCCCTTCCGGTCTTGAAGATGCCGAAGATGTTGAAGACGGGGCCATTATCGAAGTCCGCCCGGCGGCAAAGGCGATGATCCGGGATTTGGCCGGACGATTAAGCCGCCAACCCGGTTCCGCCCTGTTGATCGACTACGGCCATACCCAAACGGCGACGGGAGATACCTTACAGGCGGTTAAGGGTCATCAATACCAGGACCCGCTGGTCGACCCGGGCACGGCAGATCTTACCGCCCACGTCGATTTCGGGGCTTTGTGCTCGGCCGTGCCCAAAGCCGGTGCCGTGGTTTATGGCCCGGTTTCCCAAGGGAATTTTTTAAATAGCCTCGGCATCGTCACCCGTGCCGATGCCTTGGCGACGGCGTCTCCGGCGCACAAACAGGAAATCCATGCCGGTTTAAATCGATTGACGTCGGACGAGGCCATGGGGCGATTGTTCAAGGTAATGGCGCTGACCAGTTCCGGTATGGCGTCCCCGGAAGGATTCGAGTAAGGAAATCTGATAAGATAGTTAACGACACGATGATTATCACCGAAACGCTTAACCGGTCCGACCGCGTTCGCCACGCTTTTTTCTCCCGCCAGGGCGGCATCAGCGAGGGTATTTTCGCCTCTCTCAATTGCGGTTTCGGCTCCGGTGATAATCCGGACCATATCGCCGCTAATCGCGCCAACGCCATGAATCGATTGGGCCTGGACCTCAACCTGGACGGGGGCGATTTGTTGACTCTGTATCAAGTTCATTCAGCCAAGGCCGTCGTTGTCGACACCCCCTGGAACCCCGGTGAAGCGCCGCAGGCCGACGCCGCCGTGACCAAGATTCCCGGGGTCGCCCTGGGTATCCTGACCGCCGATTGCGCCCCGGTGTTGTTGGCCGACGCCGCCACCGGCATCATCGGCGCCGCCCATGCCGGTTGGAAAGGCGCCTTAGGGGGCATCATCGAAGCCGCGGTTGACGCCATGATCGGCCTTGGCGCCAAGAAGGATCAGATCAAGGCCGCCATCGGGCCTTGTATCCAACAAGCCTCCTATGAGGTCGGGGCGGAATTCCATGACCGGTTCATGGACGATGACCCCGTCAACCGGGACTTTTTCATCGCCTCCACCAGGGACGGACATTTCATGTTTGATCTGCCGGACTACCTGGGCCGGAAACTCGATTCCCTTGGCATTACCTTCGAGACGGTCGTTCTCGATACCTGTGCTGACGAAGCCCGGTTTTTCAGTTACCGCCGGGCAACGCTGCGCCGGGAAAAAGATTACGGTCGGGGCCTGGCGACGATCATTTTGAGTGGCGGGTAAGAGATGCCCTATATTTTCATCCTGTCGGCGGCACTAATTCTTGGGCTCATGGTTTCTTGCGTATTGATGTAGGCGGTGATGGAGATTGTTTTTAGACACGCGTTCAGGAACTTCGTGCTGGCATTGTCCGCCTTGTCGGTGGTCGCCTGCGGGCCATTGCCCAGGCCTTTCAAAGACCCCGTAGAAGCGCCACCCAATCCGCTGGTGATCGAAGCGGCGGCGCTGGGCGTATGGGTCCAGCCCCTGGACGGCACCACGCTGCCGATGTCAAAACTGCTTGGCCAATCCATTGTCGATGGTTTCAAGCGTCTTGGTATTCGCGCAACCGTGAACGAAAGCACCAACAGCCGCTATCGGCTCAAGGGCAAGGCCAAACTCAACCAGGATGATCCATCGCTTCCCTTTGTCATGGTGATCGAGTGGACCTTGTTCGACTACGACGGCAATATCATCGGCATCGTTAATGAAGGCGTTCCGGGTAGCCGCAAGGAATGGGACTTCGGTTCACCCAAGGTCATCGCCGAAGTCGGAGACAGTGCGCCGGCGCTGATCGTGGCCATGATTGGCGATGATGAAAAAGCCTTGGAACCGGTACGCCCGCTGTTGGCCGGACTTTGGATCGATTCGATTAAACATGCCCCCGGCGATGGCGACATTTCGCTGACCCGGGCGATTACAATCGCGATCAAGGGCGCCGGCGTCAATCTCGCCAGTGACCGCAGCCACGCGGAGTTTGTTCTGCAGGGCCGGGTCAACCTGGACCCGCCCCTAGACGGGCTTGAACGGGTCGAAATCATCTGGTCCGTACTGACCTCGGACGGGCGCGAGATCGGCAGGGCGAGACAGGAAAACCTGGTTGAGGCAGGGACATTTTCCGGTGTTTGGGGAGAGGTTGCCTCCATTGTCGCCGCCGCCGCGTTGGAGGGAATCCAAGGCGTCATTCAGGTCGCACGGGCGTCCCCAAACCGCTTCGGACCGTCGGCACGGGTGCTCAAGATGGACATTCCTTTAAGCGGCGGACAGGCCCTCCTACCGCCGCCCCGGTTGGAATTGGAAGGCCTTCGGCCGAAGCCTAAAAGTAAATAAAATCAAAGCAGTAGGCATCTATCAATTGTGCGGAGCCAGACCGCCTGGGATCTTTCATCGCTCCTCGTCGGCACCGTGGGCTGCTCTTTTGTGGGGCGCCGATTCCCCGTTTTAAGTGAAATTACCCCCCCTTCCTGGTAGATTCAAATGGGCAGAGCGATTCGCGGTCCAGCGGTGCCGGGAACGGCGCCAATGGGCTTAGCGGTTGAATTGAAATGGCGTTCTGGGCGCCGGGGTTAAGACTGATGGGCTTGTCTTGAAAGGCGGCGTTTCCTTTCCTGGCAGGGCCCTTGGCGGGTTCCGAAGTTCAGGATATGCAACGCATTTTCACCACGCTGGCCATCATGGTATGCGCCCTTCCGGGGCTTGTGGCCTGCCAATCGGGGGAGAAAATCCTGACCAGAATGGTGGCCGGGGATACCCCGGTTGAGGCGTTTGCGCCCACCGTTGATTCCTCAAGACTCATTTTCGTCGTTCCCGTCGACGGCATGCCCGATCCCGCCCGTTTGGTTCTTGCCGATGCCGTTGCCGCTTCGCTAAGGGACGCCAAGAAACCGGCCATCATTGCCGAAAAAGTAAACGAGCTGGGGCCGACCATCGCCGGGCGCATCGTCGAAGTTAATGAGCGCGGCACCGTCGCCTGGGTGACGATGGTGTGGGAATTGCGCGCGCCTTATGGAACCGCGGTCGCCGAATACCGCCAGCAGGTGGTGGTCGATTCCGGACTTTGGAAATCCGGCTCGGCGGAGGCCATTAACGTGCTGGTTTTCGATGCCGGCCCCAAAATCATCGGCATGGTCCACGATTTCGTCAGCCCTGTGGCCGTGGCCGAGACCGAGGCCACGCCGCAGGATACGGTGGCGCAAGCCCCGGCACCGGTTCCGGTCCAGGCCCCGGTCCAGGCGGCGCCACCCATTCCGACACCCAAGCCTTCCGCCAAATCGGCTGCCGTGATAGCGGCGGCGAAAAAGCGGCCCCCGGCCGGTAATCAGGCCGGACAAAATGAACAGGCCGTTGCCGCCCTGACGGGCAAGCCGGCCCCGGCACGAACGCCGCCGCCCCCAGCCAAGGCCAAGAAAAACATCGGCAAGCCCATGGTCTTGAAAAAGGTTTCCAAGGCGCCGGATAAAAAGGAAACGAATAAGAGCAAGCCGGTTCTGATGCCGGTTCCGAAAAAAGGCCCCAGCCGCCTTACCGCCGCGCCGCCGTCGGTCGCCTGGGGCCGACCGGCGTTTTTGATCAAGCCGGTCAAAGGCGCCCCCGGCGACGGCAACAAGGCCTTGACCATGGCAATTAAACAGGCGTTATGAAGAAATGACCTCACCGTCACCGAAGACCCCCGTCAGGCGGGATTCGTGATCCAGGGACAAGTGGAAGTTAGCGCCCCGGTGAACGGCCGCCAACAGGCAAAAATCGTGTGGGCGGTCAATACCATGGATGGTGACGAGGTCGGCAAGGCGGTGCAGGAAAACGCCGTCAAGGCCGGCAGTCTCAGTGGTTCCTGGGGGCGGGTGGCGGAAATTGTTTCCAGCGCCGCGATCACCGGAATTCAGGAACTGTTCGGCATCGAAAAGAAGCAATCGTTCCGTCGCACCAAGGAGCCAAAATTTTCCGGCAGAACGAAAGTGCCCCGGGTTCCGGGCCGCGCCCTGCCGCCACCGAGATGACAAACTTTTTTCCACATTTACAGGGATAGGGCAGACTGTTAGATACTAGAGCAAATCCCGAGCATATGGTCTCATTTGCGACGACGAATTTGCGGTCAAATAAAACCCTCCAGCCCGGACGGAGCAATCATTATAAGCCATGAAAATTCTTGCCGGTAACAGTAATCGGCCTCTAGCCGAGGCGATTTCCGCGTGTATCAATCTGCCGTTGACGAAAGCCAGCATCCGCCGGTTTTCGGACATGGAGGTGTTCGTCGAGATCGAGGAAAACGTCCGCGGCGAGGACGTATTCGTCATCCAGTCGACGTCTTTTCCCACCAATGACAATCTGATGGAATTGCTGATTTGCCTGGATGCGCTGAAGCGCGGCTCGGCTAGGCGCATTACCGCTGTTATTCCCTATTTCGGGTATGCCCGCCAGGACCGCAAGTCGGGACCCCGAACCCCGATTTCCGCCAAGCTGGTCGCCAACCTGATCACCGAAGCCGGCGCCGACCGGGTGCTGACCATGGACCTGCATGCCGGCCAGATTCAGGGTTTTTTCGACATTCCCACCGACAACCTTTACGGCCAGCCGGTCATGGTCAAGGACATCGAGGAAAAGCTGAACGGCGAAGACCTGGTGATCGTATCGCCCGACGTCGGCGGCGTGCTTCGTGCCCGCGGCCTCGCCAAGCGTCTCAACGCCGATCTTGCCATCATCGACAAACGCCGTGAAAAGGCCGGCGTTTCCGAAGTCATGAACATCATCGGCGACGTTAAGGACCGCCGTTGCATTTTGGTTGATGATATCGTCGATTCCGCGGGGACTTTATGCAACGCCGCGGTGGCGTTGATGGAACAGGGCTCTACATCGGTGCATGCCTATGTCACCCATGGGGTTCTCTCCGGCGGCGCGGTGGCCCGGGTGTCTTCTTCGCCGATTGAAAAAATGGTGATTACCGACTCGATCCAGGGCACCGAGGCGGTGCGCGTGTCTCGTAATATTGAACAATTGACCATTGCCCCCCTGATGGCCGACGCGATCAGCCGAATCAGCGATGAATCATCCGTTTCCAGTCTTTTTGATTAATTAAATAAACCGGAAAAAACCGGGAAAACCGGCACTTCATTGATTGACCGGACGGACCAAGGCGGGTATGTATCCCCGGCCTTGAGAAAGGCATTTCGGCACGGCAGCCATATGAAGAAACGGCGCCGCCAAACCAAGGAGATTTAAGATGGCCCAAATGACAGCACTCGCCGCTGAAGTGCGAGAAGGAACAGGCACCGGCGCCGCCCGCCAAATCCGCCGCGCCGGACGCGTTCCCTGCATCATCTACGGGAACAAGGAAGACTCGGTGTTGATTTCCATTGACCCCCTGGATCTTCAAAAACAGCTTCGCGGCCCCGGATTTTTCGCCCGCGTTTTCGAAATCGAAGTCGGCGGCCAGAAACATCGGGTGCTGGCCCGCGACCTGCAGGTCGACCCGGTTACCGATCGTCCTATTCATGTGGATTTCATGCGCTTCAGCGCCACCACCCGGCTCAACATCGATGTCCAGGTGGTATTTGATAATCATGAAGAAAGCCCCGGCCTCAAACGCGGCGGCGTTCTCAACGTCGTCCGCCATACGGTAGAAATGCGCTGCAACCCGGACAGCATTCCGGAAAGCATCATGGTTGACCTGACCGGGCTTGATATCGGTGACAGTGTTCATATCGGCGCCATCGAATTGCCCGCCGACGCCGAACTGACCATCGTCGACCGTGACTTCACCGTTTGCACCATCGCCGCCCCGACGCTCCTGGTCGAGACCGAGGATGAAGAGGACGAAGAGGGCGAAGAAGGCGAAGAGGGCGAAGAAGGCGAAGAGGGTGAAGAAGGCGAAGAGGGCGAAGAAGGCGAAGCGGCAGAAGGTGAAGAAAAAGCCGAGGGCGAAGACAAAGCCAAGGACGACAAAAAGTAACACCACCCGTCCGCCGGAGGGGGTTCCCCGTCATGTTGCTGTTAGTTGGCCTTGGAAATCCCGGCGCCGAATACGCCAAAAATCGTCACAACATCGGCTTCATGGCCCTCGATGCCATCGCCGAGCGTTTTTCGTTTTCGCCGTTCCGGAAAAAATTCCAAGGCCAAATCGCCGAAGGTGCTATTGCCGGTGAAAAGGTGCTGGCGTTGAAGCCCGAAACCTTTATGAACGATTCCGGCCGTTGCGTTGCCGCCGCCGCCACCTTTTACAAAATTCCCGCCGCCGACATCATCATCCTGCATGACGAAATTGATCTCGAATGCGCCAAGGTTCGTGTCAAACGG